>JALGVN010000331.1 GCA_025774645.1 bacterium | reverse complement strand
GTGGCACGGCTGCGGCTCGCCCGAGACACCCCCGAGAGTGCTGTATTAGGCCCCTCCGGCGGCCGAGCCGGGAGGAACCCGTCGCTTCGGGCTCGCATCATAATGGGGTGCGAAGAAGAAGCACGAAGGTGGGGCTCGCGGGCCCCCGGACAGCGCGAGACGACAACCTGAGCGGGGCCCGCGAGGCCCCGATTGTCAAGAGAGCGCAGTAACGGAGGCACACGTTGGCGAACGGAAGCGAAGTGAAGGTCGCGGCGACGCTCGACATGACGGGGTACTTCTGCCCCGAGCCGGTCATCCGCACGAACGAGGAGATCGGGAGTGTCGAGATCGGTGAGGTACTCGAGATGCTGGCCGACGACCCCTCGTCCATTCCGGACCTCACGAGCTGGGCGAAGCGGACCGGCCACGAGCTCATCAGTGCCGAAGAGAATGACGGGGTGTTCAGGTTCCTGATCCGTCGGACGGAGTAGGTTCCCGGCGGGCCAGGCTCCCTCGCCACAGGAGGAATGACAATGCCCGAGAAGAAGCGTATCCTCTACGTACAGACGTCCGGCGTCGACACGCCGATGCGGCTCTATTCCCCGATCGTCCTGGCGACGGTCGCGCAGTCGATGAACGTCGACGCGACGGTCTACTTTCTGGCGAAGGGGCTCACGGTCATCAAGAAGGGTGAGGCGGAGAAGGTCCAGGCAGGCGACTTCCCGCCTCTCTCGGAGCTGCTCAAGAAGGCGCTCGACGCCGGTGTGAAGTTCAAGGTGTGCGATCAGAGCAGCCAGCTGATGGGCCTCGGACGAGGCGACTACATCGACGGTGTCGAGATCGTCGGGGCGGCGACGCTGAACGATCTCACGCTCGACGCCGACGGGGTTCTCTGCTTCTAGTCGCGCACACACACGAACTGTCGGAGGCGCACGCGATGGAGAAGGGGTATCTCGACTATCAGTCGGGCATGCCGGTCGATCCGCGCGTCGTCGAGGCGATGGTCCCCTACATGATGGAGCACTTCGGGAACCCCGCGGTGCTCCATTCTGTTGGTGACTCCGCCCGCGAAGCGCTCGAGTCGGCGCGCGCGCACGTGGCCGCGTACGTCGGAGCCGACCCCGCGGAGATCGTCTTCACGTCCGGGGCGACCGAGGCGAACAACATGGCCCTGAAGGGCGCGGCGATGCGGCTCGCGAAGAAGGGCAAGCACATCGTCTCGACCGTGGTCGAGCACCGGTCGATCATCACGCCGCTCAAGTTCCTCGAGCGGGAGGGCTTCGAGATCACGTACGTCCCGGTCGACAGCGATGCGTTCGTCGACCCGAAGGACGTGGAGAAGGCCATACGCGACGACACGATCCTCGTCTCGGTCATGATGGCGAACGGGGAGGTCGGCACCATCGAGCCCGCCGGTCAGATCGGCGGCATCGCGAAGGCGAAGGGCGTGCTCTTCCACACCGACGCAGTCGCCGCGCAGCCGTCGGTGCCGATCGACGTCTCGACGCTGCCGTTCGATCTCGTGACGCTCTCGTCGAACGATGTCTACGGTCCGAAGGGAGTCGGCGCCCTCTATATAAGGAAGGGCGTGCGGGTCGAGGCGCAGATCCACGGGGGCGGGCAGGAGAGGGGACTCCGGTCGGGCAGCGAGAACGTCCCCGGGATCGTCGGATTCGGGAAGGCGGCCGAGCTGATGAAGGCCGAGCTCGAGGCCGACGTCGCGAGGATGAGGCCGCTCCGCGACAGGCTCATGGACGGGATCCTGGGGCCGATCGCGGACACGACCCTGAACGGGCCGCGGGACCGCCGCCTCCCGAACAACGCGAACATCCGCATCGCCTACATCGAGGGGGAGAGTCTCCTCCTCGCGCTCGACATGGAGGGCGTGAAGGTCTCGAGCGGCTCGGCGTGCAGCGCCAAGACCCTCGAGCCCTCGTACGTGCAGCTCGCGATGGGCGTCAAGCACGAGGAGGCCCACGGCTCGCTCCAGTTCACCTTCGGCCGCTGGTCGACCGGCGAGGACGTCGATCTCGTCCTCGAGGTTCTGCCCGGCATCGTCGACAGGCTCCGGAAGATGTCGGCCCTGAGGCCCGGGATGGAGTACGACAAGGAGTCGTTCGGGCGCGGGCACGGCGACGAGCACTAGGGGGCGCGCCCGCTTCGCGGGACCGCTGCTCTCAGAAGGAACCGCATTCTCGGGGCCGCCGGACGTGCCGGCGGTCCCGTCTGTTTGCGCCCGAAGAAGTCTCATCGTCGCTTGACGTCGGCTTTGGCATTTGGTAAAATGGCCAAGTGTTTGAGCCGTGTGACGGGGGAAGGCATGAACCAGACCATCCGGGACGAGTTCGAGGACAGGGCGAGAGTGCTCAAGGCCCTCGCGCACTCCACGAGGCTCTTCATCGTCGACGAGCTGTCGGGGGGCGAGCGGTGTGTCCGCGAACTCACCGAGAAGATCGGCGCCGACATGT
>JALGVN010000090.1 GCA_025774645.1 bacterium | reverse complement strand
GCTCGCGATGAGCTTGATGATCTCCTTGTACTCGTCCTCGAGCTTCTTCCGCTGGAGGCCGGTCAGCCGCTGGAGCCGCATCTCGAGGATCGCCTGCGCCTGGACATCCGAGAGCGTGAACCTCTTCATCAGCTGCTTGTGCGCCGTCTCGACGTCCTTCGCCTTCTTGATGAGCTGGACGATCTCGTCGATGTGGTCGAGCGCCTTCTTGAGACCCTCGAGGATGTGTGCGCGCGCCTCCGCCTTCGCGAGCTCGAACTTCGTGCGGCGGACGATGACGTCCTCGCGGTGGGCGACGTAGAACTCCATCATCTGCTTGAGCGTGAGGACCTTCGGGACGCCGTCGACGAGCGAGAGGAGGATCACGCCGAAGGTCGTCTGCATCTGCGTCTTCTTATAGAGCTGGTTCAGGATGACCGCCGCCTGCCCGTCGCGTTTGAGGTCGATGACCACCCTGATCCCGTCGCGGTCCGACTCGTCCCTGATGTCCCTGATTCCGACGATCTTGCCGGCACGCACGAGATCGGCGATCGTCTCGATCAGGTTCGACTTGTTGACCATGAACGGGATCTCGGTGATGATGATGCACTCTGCCCCGTTCGCGTGGGTTTCGGCGTTCGCGCGGGCGCGGACGATGATCCTGCCGCGGCCTGTGAGGTACGCCTCGCGGATTCCCGTGCGCCCGAAGATGATGCCGCCCGTCGGGAAGTCCGGCCCCTCCACGACCTCAAGGAGCTCCTCGTCCGGCACGTCGGGGTCGTCGATCACCCGCATGATGCCCTCGACGAGCTCACCGAGGTTCTGCGGCGGGATGTTCGTGGCCATGCCGACGGCGATGCCGGACGCGCCGTTCATGAGGAGGTTCGGGAGCTTCCCCGGAAGGACCAGCGGCTCCTGGCGTGTCTCGTCGTAGTTCGGGACGAAGTCGACCGTGTCTTTCTTGAGGTCGCCCAGCAGGTCCTCGGCCACCCGCGTGATTCTCGCTTCGGTGTACCGCTCCGCGGCGGCTCTGTCGCCGTCGATCGACCCGAAGTTCCCCTGCCCCTCCACGAGCGGATACCGGAGCGAGAAGTCCTGCGCCATTCGTACCATCGCGTCGTAGATGGCGCTCGTGCCGTGCGGGTGGTAGTTGCCGTTCACGTCACCGGCGATCTTCGCCGACTTCCTGTAGGGCTTGTTGTGCGCGAGTCCCAGCTCGTCCATCGCGACGAGGATGCGCCGCTGCACGGGCTTGAGGCCGTCCCTGACGTCGGGCAGCGCCCGCGACACGATCACGCTCATCGCGTAATCGATGTACGACTTCTTCATCTCGTCTTCGATGACTACCGGAACGATCTTCTCGGTCTGTGGCATCGTCCCCTCGCTTCAGTCCTGCCCGAAGATGCTGCAGCCGACGGTCGAGAGCCGCCGGGCGCGCCCGGTCTAGATGTCGAGATTGCGGACTTGCTTCGCGTGCGACTCGATGAACTTCCTGCGCGGCTCCACGGCGTCGCCCATGAGCACTCCGAAGATGTGGTCGGCAGTGGCGTCGCTGTCGATCGCAACCTTCATCATCACGCGACGTTCCGGATCCATCGTCGTCGTCCAGAGCTGGTCCGGGTTCATCTCACCGAGACCCTTGAACCTCTGGAGGTGGGCGCCCTCGCGGCCGACTCTCTTTATGACCTTGTTCATCTCCTTCTCGTCGTACGCGTAGTGCTCCTCCTTGCCCTTCTTGACGCGGTAGAGCGGAGGCTGTGCGATGTAGAGGTGGCCGTTCTCGATGAGCTCCGGCATGAACCGGTAGAAGAACGTGAGAAGGAGCGTCCGGATGTGCGCGCCATCGATGTCGGCGTCGGTCATGATGATGATCTTCCCGTACCGGAGTTTGCCGAGATTGAACCCGCTTTCGTCGTCGTCGCCGGTCCCGCTGACGCCGGTCCCGAGAGCCGTGATGATCGTCCCGATCTCCTGGTTGTGGAAGACCTTGTCGAGTCTCGCCTTGTAGACATTCAGGATCTTGCCGCGGAGCGGGAGGATCGCCTGGAAGCGCCGGTCCCGGCCGAGCTTCGCCGAACCGCCCGCGGAGTCGCCCTCCACCAGGTAGAGCTCGCAGAGGTCGGGGTCGGTGATCGAGCAGTCGGCGAGCTTGCCCGGGAGCGACCCGCTCTCGAGCGCCGACTTCCTCCTGGCGAGGTCGCGCGCCTTGCGCGCGGCCATCCTCGCGTGCGACGCAACCGAGGCCTTCGTCACGATCTTTTTCGCGACGGAAGGCGTCTCCTCGAAGAACTCCTGGAGCCCCTCCCCCACGATCGAGGCGACGATACCCTTCACCTCGCTGTTCCCGAGCTTGGTCTTCGTCTGCCCCTCGAACTGCGGCTCCCTGACCTTCACGCTCACGATGGCGGCGAGTCCCTCGAGACAGTCGTCGCCCTGGACTCCGGTCTCACCCTTCCCGAAGAGGTTGTTCTTCTCGCCGTAGGAGTTGATCGTCCGGGTGAGCGCCTGCTTGAAGCCCGTGAGATGTGTCCCGCCCTCGACCGTGTTGATATTGTTCGCGTACGAGTGGATGCTCTGGCGGAACGAGTCGTTGTACTGAAGCGCGACCTCGACGACCGTGTGCTCTCTCGTCCTCTCGAAGTGGACGACTTTCGAGTGGAGCGGCTTCGTGTTTTCGTTGATGAACTTCACAAACTGCCTGAGGCCGTCCTTGTAGCGGAACTCGGCGGTCTCGTCGGTCCGCTCGTCGGTCACGACGATCGTCAGCCCCGCGTTCAGGAACGCCAGCTCCCGACACCGCGACGTGACCACGTCGAAGTCGAACTCCGTCTCCTCGAAGACCTCGTCGTCCGGGTAGAAGGTAGTCCTGTTGCCGCTCTTCTTCCGCTTGCCGATCGGCTTGACCTTGGCGTCGGGGACGCCGCGCACGTAGCTCTGCGCGTAGACGACGCCGTCTCTCGAGACCTCCACCTTGCACCACTCGGAGAGCGCGTTCACGACCGACACGCCGACACCGTGGAGCCCGCCCGACACCTTGTACGACTGCTTGTCGAATTTCCCGCCGGCGTGGAGCATCGTCATGACGACTTCGAGCGCGGACTTCTTCTGCGTGGGGTGCTTGTCGACCGGGATGCCTCTGCCGTTGTCCGAGACCGTGCAGCTCCCGTCCTTGTGCAGGGCGACGGTGATCCTGTCGCAGAACCCGGCCATCGCCTCGTCGATCGAGTTGTCGACAACCTCGTAGATGAGGTGGTGAAGACCCCGCTTTCCCGTGTCGCCGATGTACATCGCCGGCCGCCGCCGCACGGCCTCCAGACCCTTCAGGACCTGGATGTGCTTCGCCTCGTACTCGGCGTTCGCCGTGTCGTCCACGGGATCGATCGGGAACTCGTCGACGACCTTCTGCTCGATCGACTCCGCCCCGACGTCGATCTCGGTCGTTTCGCCCTTCGGCGTCGTCTTCGCCGCGACCGCCTTCGCGGTCTTCGTCTTCTTCGCCGTGGCCGTCTTCGGTGCCTTCGCCTTCGGCTTCCGCGCCGGCGTCTTCCCCGCGACCGTCTTCTTCACCGCCCCGCCCTTCGGCTTCTTCGCGGTCTTCTTCGCGGTGGTCTTCTTCGCCTTCGGCGTCGTCTTCGCGGACTTCGCCTTCGGCTTCCGGGTCGGCGGCTTCGTCGCCTTCTTCGCGGTCTTCTTCGGCGGCTTCTTCCGAGCGGACGTCGGCTTCTTGGCGGCGACCTTCCGCTTCGGTGCGGACTTCGCGGCTCCGGCCTTCTTCGTCTTCTTCGTGTTCTTCTTGGGCTTCGCCATGTTCCTAGTCTTCTCTGCTGCTGTTGCGGGAGGCGCCATGACGGCTCGCTCCTCCAATCACGAAGTGGATGTTCTCTATGGTCGCGGATCCGGTCCTGTCGTTGACCTGTCTCAGGATGGTCATCTTCATAAGGGTGAGTTCCTGGGCCCACACCGAACTGTCGACCTCGACGAACAGCCTTCCCGAGTCGACGCGCGTCGCGCGGGAGTGCTCGGCGATCCTCCGCCCGACGATCTGCGGCCAGTCGACGACCGCTCTCTGTTCCGACAGCTTCCTCGAGAGCCCGAGGTTCCTGACGACGTCCGCCAGGATCTTGCCGATCGGTTCGACTCGCCTCAGCCCCTGCCTCACTGTCGCTCCACCTTCCCCGCCTCGACCACGAAGCGCGCGACCGCTTCGTCCCCCGCCCCATCGCCAATCGGCCGGGTCGACGTCATGAGGGCCTGGCCGTGTCCGCCGACGAGGTCGATCAGCGCGCCCGCTCTCTCGTCGTCGAGCTCCGAAAGGATGTCGTCGAGGAGGACGATCACCCCCTGCCCGTCGGCGTCCAGGACCGCGGCCTCGCCGAGCTTCAGCGCGATCGCCGCCGTCCTGTGCTGCCCCTGCGATCCGAAGGTCCGGAGCACGCGCCCGTTCAGCCTCACGTCGAGGTCGTCCCGGTGCGGCCCCACCAGCGTGAACCCGCGCCTCCGTTCGTCCTCCGACCGCTTCTCGAGCGCGGCGTGATACATCTCCGCGACCTCGTCCTGTTCGAGGGAGCGTCCACCCCCGTCCTTCGCGTCGTCGCCGAGCGGCACCGAACTCCGGTAGCGGAGCGACAGCGTGTCGCCCGCGGCGACGAACGACTGGTACTGCGACACCGCCTCGCTGAACCGCGGCACGAACTCGAGCCGCTTCGCGACCACCGTGCTTCCGTACTCGACCAGGCGCTCCGTCCAGACCTCGACGATCCTGTCGGACTCCTCGTCGGGAGTCCACGCGAGGAGCGCCTCGTTGCGCTGGCGGAGCGTTCGTCGGTAGCCCGTGAGCGACGAGAGGTAGACCGGGTCGAGCTGGCACAGCGTCAGGTCGATGAGCTTCCGCCGCGCCGCCGGCTGGCCCTTTGTGAGCCACGTGTCCTCGGGACAGAACCAGGCCACCCGCAGGACGCCGACCAGGTCCGAGAGCTTCGCGAGGGGCTCGCCGTCGACGGTGACTTCCTTGCCCACGGACTTCGAGAAGCGAAGAACCACCGTGCTCGAGAGTCCGCCGGTGATCACGTCCCCACCGACCCCGAACCCGCCCTCTCCCCACCTCCCGACATCGCCGTCGTTCGATCCCCTGAGCGACCGCGCTACTGCGAGGTAGGACACGCCCTCCAGGATGCCCGTCTTCCCCGAGCCGTTCGGGCCGGAGAAGAAGTTGAGACCCTGCGCGAGTTCAAGCTCGAGCGACTCGTAGTTCCGGAAATTCTCGAGCCTGAGCGCCCTCAACCACACCCGAATCTCCTCCGCTTGATCAGGAAGTCAGTCGGAGCGGCATGAGGAGGCACGTGTACTCTTCGTCCTCGTTGTCGTCGATTGCGCTGACGACCGCCGCACCCACCGGCGTGCCGAGGAGGAACCGCACCTCCTTCGAGTCGATGTGCTTCAGGACGTCGAGAAGGTAGTTCGCGTTGTAGCCGACCTCCATCGGATCGGCGGTGAAGCTGCCCGGTATCTCTTCCTTCGCCTCGCCGACGTCAGGCGTCGACACGACGAGGCCGACCTTCTTCTTCGAGAGCGACAACCGCACCTGGTGCGTGAGCGCGTCCGAGAGAACGGCAACTCTCCGCACGGCGCCCATGAGCTCGGCGCGGTCGACGATGAGTTCCTTCTTGTTGTCCTTCGGGATGACCTGCTTGTAGTTCGGGAACGGCCCCTCGAGAAGACGTGAGTTGATAGTCGTCGTGCCGATGAAGAACGCGACGTGGTTCTCGTGCACGGCGACCTTCACCGTTCCGTCCGCCTCGGCGCCGATGATCCTGACCGCGTGCGAGAGCGCCTTCGGAGGGACGATCATGTTCTTGCCGGCGAGGCTCTTGAACTTGCCCTTCGTCCTGAACGTGGCGAGCCTGTGCCCGTCGGTCGCCGTCATGCCCATGCTGTCGGCCGCGAACTCCCAGAACGCGCCGTTGAGGGACGGCCTCGTCTCGTCCTTCGAGGTGCAGAAGGCCACCTTGTCGACCATCCGCGCGAGTCCCTCGGCGTCGACCGCGAACGCGCTCGCGGGATCGCTCTTAGGAAGCGTGGGGAATTCCTCGGTGGGGATTCCGACGATCTTGAACTTGCTCTTGCCCGAGACGATCAAGACCTCTTCCGCCTCCGCCGTCACCTTGACGTCGGCCTCGCGGAGCTCCTTCACGATCTCGGCGAACCGTTTCGCCGGAAGCGTCACCCCTCCCCCTTCTTCCACGTCCGCTTCCACGCTCGTCGTCACGGTCATGTCGAGGTCGGTCGCCGTGAACGAGATGCTGTTCGCCTTCTTGTCGGCCTCGACGAGGAAGTTGGCGAGAACCGGCAGCGTCGTCTTCGGCGAGACGACGGTGAGGACCTTCTGGATCGCCCTGTCCAGATCCTGGCGCGCGATCGAGAGCTTCATGGACACCCTCCCGGAGAGACCCCTGCGGGCACGATTCGATGAGGCGTGCGGAGGCGAGACACACCGAGCCGATGAAAGGCCCCGCCTTCCGCGGTCATTATATGGATGGACCTCGGCACCTGCAAGCCAAAACCCCTGTCCTCGCCGGGGCGCGGAACGTCCTCGCGCGCCGTCGCGCTCACAGGTACTCGGACCGGAGCTGGTGCCGCTGCGTGAACAGCTGCCTCCTCATCAGGAGCGCCGCGACCAGCGACCCGATGGCCGCTCCGGAGGCGATCATGTACATCACGACGATCTGGTATCTCACCGCCTGGACCGAGAGGATCCCTGCGATGATCTGACCGCTCATCATGCCCGGAAGCTGAACGAGTCCGACCACCATGAGGGCGTTCATGGTCGGAATGAGCCCGGCCCTCATCGCCTCCCTGAAGGGGCGCGACGAGGCCTGGCTCGATGTGGCGCCGAGCGCGAGGGCGGCCTCGACCCGCCCCCGCTGGTGCGAGACCTCGCTCCGGAACCTCGTGGTGGTCAGAGCCACGGCGTTCATCGTGTTCCCGATGACCATCCCGGAGAGCGGTATGACGATCTCGGGCGTGTACCACGGCCTGATTCGGACGACGAACGCTATGACCGTCGCCATGGTGACGACGGCGCCCGCCGCGATCGCGACTCCGGCGGTCGTCATCCGGCCGGGCTGACGCGATTCATCCCGCTGCGCGGCCGTTCTCGCCGCCACGACGAGCATCACAGCGAGCATCAGGAGAATCCAGTACCACTTCGAGAGGTCGAAGAGGAACTTGAGGACGTAGCCGATGATCATGAGCTGGGCGAAGGTGCGGATCATCCCGAAGAAGACGCCCCGCGCGATACCGAGGCGCTGGACCAGGGCCACGACGAGAAGGACCCCGACGAGCGAGAGGGAGATCGTCACGTCGAGCCAGGTGAGCTCGAAGTAGCCCGTCATCGGTCACCTCCCCCCGCGTCCGGGCCGTCCGGCGCTGCGTTGCCCACGAGCCCGTGCGGGTCGAGTCTGCCCTCGATGAAGAGGCGGGTCGCCTCGCACGCCGGGCAGTCGAAGAGCCCCGGAATCGTCCCCTCCTCCACTCCCTCGCCCCCGATCAGGACGAGCGCCCTGTCGCAGATCTGGCGCGCCTGGTCCAGAAGGTGGGTGACGAACACGATCGTCACCCCGACCTCTTTGTTGAGTCCCCCGACCAGCGCCACGATCCGAGACGCCGCGGCGGGGTCCAGCGCCGACGTGGGTTCATCCAGAAGCAGAACCTCCGGCTCGGCCGCGAGCGCCCTCGCGAACGCGACGCGCTGCTGCTCGCCTTGTGAGAGCTCGAGCGCGTCCCTCGCCCAGAAACTGGGCGGGAGTCCCGCACGCTCGAGACACGCGATGCCCCTGCCTTCCCGCTCCTCTCGGGGCACGCCGTCGAGTTCGAGCGCGTACCCGACGTTCGTTCCGACTGTCCCGCGGAAGAGCGCCGGCGTCTGGAAGACCATTCCGACCCTGCGTCGAAGGTCGGTCATCTCCATACCCGCGACGTCCTGCCCGTCCAGAGCGATGCTGCCCCCGCTGGGCGTATCGAGTCCGTTCAGGAGTCGGAGGAGCGTCGTTTTGCCCGCGCCGGACGGACCGATCACGCCGAAGACCTCGCTCTCCCCCACGCTGAAGCTCACGTCTCGGAGAACTTCTCGCTCGGACCGACCGCCGTCGGCGGTCGCGCGCGACCTCGTGAAGGAAAGACCCTCGACCGCCAGCTTCGCTTCCCCATTGGGTGTCGCGGTGGAACCGCCCATCCGGGCCTCGCTTCCGAGGAGCAGCCGGAACGTCACACGACCGGCCAGAGTATCTCCGCGAGCTCGTCGATGCCGTCCGCCCCGGAGCTCGCCGGAATGAGTGCCAACACGTCCTTGAGCTTCACGTACTGGTGCACGAGAGTATACGCCATCAGCCTGTGTCTGAGGTCGACCGTCAGCTCCTCCTCGGGCGTTCCGTTCGCGACGAGCAGCGTCCTCAGGAGCTCGCCGTCGCCGCGCGCGAGATCGAGCCCCGGGGACACCGACTCGTAATCCGGATGCCCCAGGAGCGAGTCGCCGAAATCGACCAGGCCAGTCATCGTCCACCGGCCGCTCTCGCGGGCGACGCACACGTGCTCCTCCGTGACGTCTGCATGAAGGAGCACAAGGCGGAAGCCGGGCTCGAACAGCGGCGATTCCCCGAGGTAGTCGGCCATCCTCTCCACGATCCTCGCGGGAACTGCCGGGTCGGTAGTCGGCCATCCTCTCCACGATCCTCGCGGGAACTGCCGGGTCGCTGTGGCGCTCAGCCACCGTCGCCGCCTGTCCGCGCACGAACTCCGCCCAGTCGATGGCCAGACCCTCAAGACCGTCGGTCGGCAGCGCCCGGAGCCTGCCCATCGTCTCGCCCACCTGTCTCGCGATACGGAGCCGGTCTTCCCGGCCGAGCTCGCCCCAGACCTCGCCCACCGGGCGCCCTCGCACCGCGCTCATCACGAGGTACGGCCAGCCCTCTATCTCCCCGTCCTCGACGATCGTGGGGGTCTCGACGCCCAGCTTGCCCGCGACGTGCACCATCACGATGCGCTCGGCCCGGTGGTCGCTCGGGAAGAGCGGGACGAACAGCTTGATGACCAGGGACTCGCCCACCATGTAGACGATGTGCGTGCCATCCGGCCCGCGCCTCGCCAATTCGGTCGGCAGGCCGTGCCGACGGCAGATTTCCTCGAACACGGGGTCCCAGATGTCCCCGCGACGGTAGATCGCTCTGTACTCTTCGAGTTCCCTCACCTCGGGCAGCACGCTCGTCCTCCGGGTCGCCTCACTCCACTATATAAAGGAGGTAGTTCTCTCTCGTCACATAACGGAACGTTGATTTATTGGGCGTTCCGTCTCGTCCGGTGGATAGGAAGTACTACTTCTTCTCTTAACTACAAGAATAGCAGAAGTAGTAGGGGCTGTGGAGATGTTGATAGCCCCGGGTCCCCGGGGGTGGCGCAGTCGCGTCTTCTGCGTGCTGTGGGGCTTCCAGCGCGACCGAGCGGGATT
>JALGVN010000330.1 GCA_025774645.1 bacterium | reverse complement strand
TCTGTGTCTTGCTCAGGTCGTGCCTTCTCATAGAGAGCGCGTCCTCGAATCCTGCCCCCTCGTCTCACGTCCAACCTTCCGTACTGCTCCTTGACTGCATCGCCGTGAGGCGTATACTCCCCAACGACGGACGGTGACGCCCCGATCCTCTCGGATCCGGACTCCCGTCTGCACCGGGCGGCTGGGCTGGCCATCAATCCATCACCAGTCGCCCGTCTCTAATTCTGTCAGGCTTACGCGCTGTACGGTCAGGTAGGCTCGCGCGCGGTCCCGCTCTCCCCGTATTGACTGCACACGTTGCGGTGTACCGGCCGGCATCTACGCTCGCCTGAGACTGTACAACATGAGTGTGTTGCAGTCAAGCCCGAAGGGCGTAGAAACCTACGATATTCCGGTTCTCCTGAGTGAGCAGGCAGTTTTTCTCGCATTTGAAGACACAACGTAGGCAGTTTGTCATGAAGTCTCAGGCATCGTCCTCCATCCGGCGGGAAACTCTCGCGCCGGTTGCCAAGTCACAGCGGGAGCCCAGATAACGCGAACGGCCCGGTTCGGGAACCGGGCCGCAGATCGCTCGATGGTCCGTCTCACTTCACTCGCGTGCTCGCTCCACTACCCTACCTCACCTTCACGACGGTCGTCTGGGCGGTCCTTCCCCCGCTCGAGAGACGAATGACGTAGACCGAGGAGGCCACCACGGCTCCGCTCTCACTCCGTCCGTCCCAGTAGAGCGTGCCCGCCGTCCTCCCCTCGGGAACCACGAGACGGCGGACCAGCCGCCCCGAGATGTCGAGCACCTCGGCCACTCCGCCGCCGGCCTGCCCGGCGGGAAGAGCGAAGCTCACGGTCGTCCCGTCAGCGAAGGGGTTCGGCCGGCCGGGGCCGATGCTGATCCCGGTCACCGTCTCCTCCCCCTCGACACCCGTCCCTGGATCGAACGTCACCACCGCTCCCTCGGTGAAGACCGGGAGGATCGGGAGTCGCTGCATGTCCCGAAGATCTACCGCCGACAGTGTGAGGGCCGTCGTGCCTGGACCGGTGCCGAGAAACCGGAGCGTCACGAGCTCACCAGGACAGAGCACGTAGCTGGCGGCGCCGAGCGTGACGTCGTGGCAGGCGTGTGCCCCGGGTCCCAGGATGTCCCAACCGAAGAGCGTCTGGCACCCGCAGTCCGAGAAGAGACTCCCCTCGGTCGCGGCGATGAGATCGATGACATCGGAGTCGAACTCGAACTCCACGAGGAAGCCCGTGAGCGTGTCGGTGCCGGCGTCGACCCGGATACTCATCTCAAAGGAATCGGGCGTGTTGACAGTCAGCGCCGCGGGCTCGATGAAGACCGTCGGAGCCGCCAGCAACGCCGGTGCCACGATGAGAGTGATCAGGATCGCCGAGAGAGATCTCATGCCGTGTCTTCCTCTACCACGCCCACTACCTCATCAGAACCATCTTGCCCGTAAGCCGCTCGCTCCCTGCCTCGAGCACGTAGAAGTAGACCCCGCTGGCGACGCTCGCGCCGCGTCTGTCCGTGCCGTCCCAGACGACCTCGTGCCTCCCCGCGGAGCGCTCCCCCTTGGCCAGGTCACATACGTGCCTCCCGGCGGCATCGTACACGGCGAGACTTGCGACCATGCGTCGAGGAAGCTCGAACGAGATCGTCGTCCTCGGGTTGAACGGGTTAGGTACGTTCTGCGTGAGGCGCAGTGCGGGAGACCCGGTAGCGGTCCCTTCCGCACCGTACCCGTAAAGGTCGCACGAAAGCGGCTTGTTCCCGACGTCTCTCACGCGCGCCTCGGAGATCGCCAGCGCCCCCGGGTCCTCTGACCGTACGCGGAGTCGCAGACGAGCAAGCTCCCCCGAACCTCCGAGGACAGTGCCGCGGCCGAGAGCAGCTACGTCGATGCCGACCTCGCCCTCCGACGTCTCTGACCAGTGGAAGAACAGCAAGTCCGCGATGGGGGCAGGCACGTCGCCGGCGTCGACGCCGATGAGCTCGAATCGGGCAGGATCGAAGGAGACGAGAGAAGAGATGCCCTTCACGCTCCCGGCGTTCCCTGAGAGCACCAGGCCGACCTCGAGCACCCCTGCGCGCACCGCGTGCTCCTCGGGGATCTCGAGTGAGAGCGCGAGAGGGCCGCTTGCAGGTCCTCCGACCCCGCCGACCCGGAATTGAGCGACACGATCATCAGATCCTCGAAGTCGATCGCGTTGTCAGTGAGCGGGACACCATTGCCGTCTCCCGTGTGCGTCGGGCCGACGTCCAGTTCCGGCAGATAGTGCGAGTCGCCCTGCTCGGTGTCGTAGCTCATCGACAGCTTGAGTTTGTCGTAGAAGTCCACGGCCCCGTCGTAGACCGCCGGCGCCCCGGTGCGGTCGTCGACGTCGCCCAGCACGTAAGACGTGGTCCGGGCAACCGAGTTGGACGACGCCTCCGAGTAGTTCCCGGCCTCGTCTCGCGAGAAGAGGGAGTAGAGATAGACGTTCCTCGACGAGTCATCGAAGCCCTCGTCGACGTATGAGCTGCCATCCACGCTCGGCAGGTAGGCCACGGTGGTGCCGTCGTTGGGATCCGCGGGGAAGTCCGCCGACTCGATCACGTCATCGTACTCCGGGTATGCCCCCGGACCCCACTCCTTGCGTACGATCAGCGTTCCGTGTATCGGCGATCCCTTCTCCGGTAGATCGTCGACCGGGATGTCGCCGTCGTCGGGCAGCGTCCAGGAGAGCTCTATCCGGTTGTGCCCGGGGAGCGCGACCGCCCGTACGACGCTCGAAGGTCCGGTCGTGTCCACCACGACGGTCCGGTCGCCGCCCAGCGGAATCGCTTCGACGTTCCCGATGCTGTCGGTCCCGACCGTGCAGAGCTGATAGACGCCCTCTCCCGGGCCGGTGAACGAGATCGGGCTCACTGTGAACGAACCCGGGTACTGGGTGTATCCGCCGCCGTCGAGCTGATACCAGAGCTCCACGTACGAGACGCCGGTCGTCGCGTCGCTCGCGACGAACGGAACGTCGAAGGTCGTCGTCCCCACGTAGGCAGGCGTCGCCACGACGGAGGTCACTGGACTGCTCCCGTCCTGCGTGGAGACAGTCTCTGCCGACCACTCCGTCTCGTTCTCGGCCGCGTCGCGCGCTTTGACACGATATGAGTACGTCGTGCCGTCGGTGAGATACGTAAACTCGTGCGCGGTCCCGGCCACCCATCCACTCCCGAAGACCTGCGTCGGAGGTTCACCGACGCTTCGCGCCTCCGCGTAGTACTCGATCGCACCAGACGCGCCCTCGTCAGACCAGTCGACGGTGTTCGAGACGCCCTGCGTGAATTCGTCCTCCGCCGTGAGGGCCGGCGTTGCCGGTTCTGTCGTGTCCACGACTGTCGAGCAGTCGGGGGCTCCCGGTGCGTCTTCGACGTTCCCGACGCCGTCCGTCCCGATCGTGTAGAACTCGCACTGGACCTCGCCAGGAGCCGCGAACGGAATCGGGCTCGTGGTGAACGTGCCCGGGTACTTGGCGTACGGCCCCCCGTCGATCCTGTACCACAGCTCGACGTACTCGATGCCGCTGGCGTTGTCCGTGACCGAGATCGGCACGCCGAACGTCAGTGAGTTCTGGTACTGCCCCGGGTCGTCGCAGTGGGTCTGCGGAGGCGAGTCATCCTGCGTCGAGGTCACCGGCATCGACCACGCGCTTTCGTTGAGGGCGGCGTCCCTCCCTTTCACCTGATACGAGTACGCGGCGCCGTCCGAGAGATCCGTGAACTCGAATGATGTCCCGGCGATCCAATCGCTCCCGATGACCTCTCTCCGCGAACCGCCGTTTGAGGTGGCCTCCACGTAGTACTCGGCAGCTCCGGACGCGCTCTCGTCCGTCCATGACACGGTGTTGGAGAGACCCGGCATGAACGGGGGTTCCGGATCCATCACCGGGATGTCCGGACCGGTGACGTCAACTTCGGTCGAGGCATCCGGGACCGGCGGCGTGTTCTCGACGTTGCCGACGTTGTCACTTCCGACGGTGTAGAAGTCGTACGTGCCGTCGCCGGCCGCGGTGAACGAAATCGGACTGATCGCGAACGTCCCCGGGTACTCCACGTAATTTCCGCCGTCCACCCGATACGAGAGATGGACGTCGTTCACGCCACTCGCGGCGTCGACGGCGGTGAACGGAACGTCGAACACGTACGTAGTCTGCAGGGCGCCGGGGTCGAGGGCCATCGTCACGGGCGCGGAGTCGTCCTGGATCGAGACCTCGACGTTCGACCAGCCACTCTCGTTCTCAAGGACGTCTCTCGACATCACGCGGAGCAGATATGCCTGCCCGTCGGTGAGACCCGTGAACTCGTAGGAGGTCCCCGCAATCCAGCCGCTCACGATCACCTCTTCGCCACCGCCCTCCGGTGTCGCGGCCTCCGCGAAGGACTCCACGGCTCCCGACGCACTCTCGTCCGTCCACGACACGGTGTTCGTCAGTCCGATGGTGTAGACAGGCTCACCGGCCATCGTCGGGACGTCCGGAGGCGTCGTGTCGACCACGGTCGACGCGTCCGGACCTCCCGGCGCGCTCTCTACGTTCGCGACGCCGTCGGTTCCGATCGTGTAGAAGTCGTA
>JALGVN010000089.1 GCA_025774645.1 bacterium | reverse complement strand
CAGTTCCTCACGGTGAATGGGCTCGCGGTCTTCGTCCCGAACGCGCGCGGGAGCACGGGGTACGGTCTCGACTACATGAAGAGGGTCGACCGGGACTGGGGCGGGCAGGATCGCCTCGACCACGTTCACGCCATGACCGAGGTCCTCCCGAACGACTCCCGCGTCGACACGAAGCGCGCCGGCGTCGTCGGCCGCTCGTACGGCGGGTACATGACGCTCACGCAGGCGGCGAGACACCCCGAACTCTGGGCGGCCGCCGTCGATATGTTCGGCCCGTACGACCTCATCGGGTTCGGGCAGCGGATCCCCGAGACGTGGAAGCCGTACTTCGACATCGCGCTCGGGAACCCGGAGACCGACCGGGAGTTCCTGGTCGAGCGCTCGCCCAGGACCTACATCGAGAACATCGCCTGCCCGCTCCTCGTGATCCAGGGGAAGAACGATCCCCGCGTTCTCGAGGTGGAGTCGGCGCAGATCGTCGAGGAGCTCAAGGGCATGGGGAAGGACGTCGAGTACCTCATGTTCGAGGACGAGGGGCACGACGTCCTGAAGTTCGAGAACAGGGTCGCCTGCTACGACGCGATCACCGAGTTCTTCGGGAAGCACCTGCGCCCGTGACCGACGCGGGAGGCCGGAATTGTCGGCCGACAGGAGGTTCCACATGACCAGGACGAAAGCCCCGTTCGTCGCGGCGCTCGTGCTCGTGTGCGCGCTCCCCGCGTGCGCCCCGAAGGAAGCCGACGAGGGCGTCGTTGTCGGGGAGATCGGCGCGCGCGTCGACGAGTACCTGACGCGGATCACGCCGTACGGGTTCTCGGGCGCCGTGCTCGTCTCGGACGAGGGCGAGATCGTGCTCAACAAGGGGTACGGGCTCGCGCTGCGCGACGGGAACGTGCCGAACACGGCCGGCACGGTCTTCACGACGGGGTCGATCACGAAGCAGTTCACCGCCGCGGCGATCATGACGCTCGAGATGGCGGGAATGCTCGACACGTCCGATCCGCTCTCCGAGCACATCGAGGACGTCCCGGCCGACAAGCAGGCCGTCACCCTCCACCACCTCCTCACTCACACCGCGGGCGTCGTCGGAGGCACGGGGCCGGACTTCGTGGAGGCGGAGCGCGACGAGACCGTGCGTGCGATCCTCGGCGCCCCGCTCGAATTCGAGCCCGGCGAGGACATGAGCTACTCGAACGCCGGTTACAGCCTCCTCGCGGCGGTCGTCGAGAAGGTCTCCGGCCGGCCCTACGAGGAGTACCTGAGGGAGCACCTCTTCGCTCCCGCCGGGATGGAGCACACGGGATACCGGCTGCCCGACCGGAGCGGGAAGACGGTCGCGCACTGGTACGTCGGGGAGACCGACAACGGCACGCCTCTCGAGAAGCCGTATCCCTACTGGAACCTCCTCGGAAACGGGGGCATCCTCTCGACGACCGGGGACATGTACCTCTGGTACCGGGCGCTCCAGGGAGTCGATGTCATCTCCGCGGAGGCCAAGGCCAAGCTCTGGACCCCCGCGCTCAACGACTACGCCTACGGCTGGGACGTCATCCAGAGCGATCGGGGGATGCTCGTCCAGCACGACGGCGGGAGCACGTTCGGTGCGAGCGCCGAGTTCCGATGGTTCATGGGGGAGGACGTCCTGATCGTCCTCTTCTGTAACCAGACCTACGCGGGCAGACCGCTCACGGCGGCCGTCCGCGACAAGATCGAGTCGCTCGTCTTCGGGGGAGATGTGGAGCTTCCGCCGGCGACGTCGGACGCCGACCCCGAGGCTCTCCGGGAGTTCGCCGGCAAGTACCGGTTCGAGAACGGCGGCAACCTGGGAGTCGTCTTCGAGGGGGAAGGCATTCTCGCGAGGACGTACGATCAGGAGGTCGCGAACGCGTTCCTCTTCCTGGGCGAGGCGGGGCCGGAGGACTACGAGGACCTGAATCTGCGGGCGAACGCCCTCATCGCGGCCGCCGTCAGGGGAGACCCGGGGCCGTTCGCGAGAGAGTTCCCCGAGGGTGTCGCGGAGCGCGTGCAGCAGATGCTCGCGGGCGAGCTCGCGAGCTTCGAGGAGAGGACGGGGGAGCCGCCGATCATGGTCGTCGCGCTCGGCACGGTGCCGGGGTTCGACGAGGAGCTTCTCATGAGCGGCGTGCGCATCAAGAACAGGCTCGGTGACGTTCACGAGATGAGCTTCGTCTGGCACGACGGACAGATCGTCGGGTTCGACGAACTCGCATACTTGATCGAGATCCCGCTCTCGCCCGTCTCGGGAGACGAGTTCGCCGCGTACCACCTCGTGTTCGGAAGACCGGTGAAGGTGACGTTCGAGAGAGGCGACGGCGGCGCCGTGAACGGGCTGGCCGTTGGGGACGGGGACCTCGTCCGCCGTGGGCGCACGCTCCACGAGCACGGTGAGGGGTGCGGACACTGACATGACGGGACGTAACGTCGAGATCAAGGCCAGAGCGTCCGACTTCGACCGCCAGCTCTCGAAGGCGGCCGAGCTCTGCGACGCGGGACCCGAGAGGATCCTCCAGCAGGACACGTTCTTCCACTGCCCCGAGGGGAGGCTCAAGCTCCGCAGGTTCTCGGAGAGCGAGGGCGAGCTCATCTTCTACGAGCGCCCCGACGATGCAGGTCCCTCGGAGAGCAGGTACATGCGGAGCCCGACCGGCGATCCCGGCCCCTTGAAGGAGCTCCTCGCGCGCTCCCTCGGGATTCTCGGCTCCGTCGTGAAGACGCGAACGCTCTTCCTCGTGGGGAGGAGCAGGCTCCACTTCGACGAGGTCGAGGGTCTCGGGCGGTTCATCGAGATCGAGGTGGTGCTCCAACCGGGCGAGGGTCGCGAGGCCGGCGTCGCGGTAGCGCGGCGGCTCATCGACGACCTCGGGATCTCCGAGGACGATCTCATCGACCGCGCGTACATCGACTTGCTGCCGCGGGCGGCGGGTGCGGAGGCGGAGCGCGGTGAGGGCCGGGGGCCGGAGGGAGGAGCCATGCCATCCATCCAGGTCAGGGACATGGACCCGGAGACCGAGTACTACGTCTCGACCTGCACGCACGTCGAGGAGAGTGAAGAGACAGACGCGGCCGCGGCGGGGCGGCTCTCGTTCCTGAGAGAGACGTACGACAGGGGTGTCCGGGCGAAGGTCGCCCTCGAGGACGGGAAGCCCATCGGGTTCCTGTTCGTGATGCCGATCGAGCTCTGTCCCTGGGGACCGCTCGGAGCCAATCTGGCGTCCGTGCCGTGCCTCTTCGTTGCGCCGGACGGGACCGGGAAGGGAGCCGGCGCCGCGCTTCTCGAGGCTGCCGAGGAGGAGGCGAGACGGCAGGGTCTCCTGGGGGTGGTGCTTCAGGCGTACCACGGGGACTTCTGGTTCATGCCGGCGTCGTACTTCGAGAAGCACGGCTACCGGGAAGCGGCCAGGAGGGGCGACTACGGGATTCTGTGGAAGGCCTTCGACCCCAAGGCGAAAGCGCCCAGGTTCCTCAAACCGTCCTACGAGTTCCGGCCGGTCGCCGGGAAGGTCGTCGTCGATCTCTTCTGGAACGCGTTCTGTCTCACCAGCGGCGTGGAGGCGGCGAGGGTCCGCGACGTCGCGTCCGAGTTCGGGGACGCCGTCGTCCTGAACGAGTACAAGGCCGAGGACCGGGCGACGTTCCTCGAGCACCAGATCTCCCGCGGGATCTATGTGAACGGGAAGGAGATCGGGTGGGGACACGAGGCGCCGAAGGACGGAGTCCGGGAAGCGGTCCAGGCGGCGCTCGAGGCCGCGTAGTCTCCTCCGCGGCTTCTCTGCCGGAGCAGTTCACTCTTGCCTTCCCCGTTTCGGTTGGGTACACTCGCGATGCCGATTCGGTCTTCATTACGCTATTCTGCATTCCGGACCCGGCGTCCGGCGTCTTCAGCTTTCCAACGCCGAGACGCCTCGCGAAGGGCAGCTGCCGTGGCCGGCATCGAGTTCTCCGTGCGTCACATGCTGGAAGACGACCTTCCCGGCGTCGCCGACGTCGAGGCAGGCGTCTTCACCGATTGGTACCGCGTCTATCGGAAGGACCCCGAACCACTTCCCGAAAGGACCATCGAGGAGCTCAGATACGCGAGCTCCCGCGACCCTGAGGGGAACTTCGTCGCCATCGCGCGCGACGGCGCCCTGGTCGGGTTCATGTTCTCGCGCACGTGGGGGAGGGTCGGGTGGATGGGGACCTTCGGCGTGCCGACGCAGCTCCAGGGGCTCGGGATCGGCAAGGCGCTCTTTCTGAGGACCCTCGAACACCTCCGCAAGAAAACCACGATCATCGGACTCGAGACGATGCCCGAGAGCGGCGCGAACCTCGGGCTCTACATCAAGTCGGGGTTCGTGCTGACCTACCCGACCGTCGTCCTCGAGCTCTCGCTCATCAAGGAGGCCGACCGCCTCAAAGACGTTGACACCGACGGGGTGGCCACATGGGGCGCCCAGGACAGACGGACGCGGCGGCGCCTCATCCGGCAGATCCAGGAGATCAGCGCAGCGCACCTCCCCGGGCTCGACTACTCGATCGAGGTCGAGGGCATCCACGAGCACGAGTTCGGTGAGACTCTCTTCTCGACCGACGAGGAAGGGAGGATCGAGGGGTTTGCCGTGCTCCGGACCGCGCCCTTCCGGGGTGAGGACACCTCGGGGCGCGCCTACCTGCACGTTCTCGCGGTCGGACCCGGCGCCGATGCCGACCACGCCGTGACGCGGCTCCTGGGCGGAATCTGGTCGCGGGCGACGCGGCTCGGTCTCACGAAGGTCGTGACCGGCGTGAACTCACGGCACCCCCACGCGCTCGAGCTCCTTCTCGGGAGCGGGTTCATCGCGATTCGCGCGGCGATCCGCATGGTCGAGAAGCACGCGCCGCCGGAGCTCTTCACTCCGAGCAACGGCGTCAACGTGGCGCGGTGGGCGGGGTAGGACAGCCGGGACGATCGAGACACACACGCAGACGGCGGGCCGCCCGGGCTCGCCGTTCTTCGTTGTGCGCCGTGACCGTCCGCCGGAGCGGCCTAGTCGATGACGCGGAGGAGATCCGTGAGTATGAAGTAGAGCCGGCCGATGAGGAGCGAGATGCGCGCCATCAGCGTGTAGCCGAACGACGCGCCGAAGCTGACCATGATGAAGACGATCCCGATCTTCGCGGTCACACCGAGGACGCCCTTGTGGGCCTTCGAGAAGTAGAAGTAGAGGATCGTCGTCACGACGCCGACCACGAGGATCAGGTTGTTCAGGCTCACGAGATTGAACCCGGTCATCGGGAGAAGCGTCGCCTGAACCTGCGGAACGACGTAACCCTGGAGGTTCGCTGTGATGCCGAGCCCGGCTCCCACCCCGACCGTGAACGCGATCGGCCAGCGGGAGAGCCACGCGGTCTTCGGGAACCAGCGTGAGAGCATGATGATGCCGAGGGCGGCCGGCACGATCAGAATCCACTTCTCGACGCCGGTCTCTTCCATGAACGGGGTGACGAGCATCGGCTCGACGTCGAAGAACGCCACGTAGATGAGCCAGTAGCCGGCCGACACGCCGACGTAGAGATGCTCGGCGAGCTTGTAGAACGGGTTGTCCTTGTAGAGGAACGACAGGATCGCGAGGGTCAGAAACCCCGCGAGCCACGTTCCGATGATCATGCCGAGCGAGCCCATTCCGTCTCCCTGCGCGCACGCCGTCTCGCCCGCGCGCGCATTCCCGCTACGCCGTCTCGCCGCTCCGCTTCCGCTTGCCCTTGGTGAAGTAATAGCCGAGGTTCCCGAGGACGATGAACCCGATCACCAGGAGGTGTCCCCACTGCTGCGCCGGCATCCCTCGCGTCCCGAGACCCTCGATCTGCCCGGCCTGAAGGTACGGATACGCGTCGGGAGCCATGACGGCCGTCGTCCCGAAGGTCATCTTCTGATGGAAGCGGGCCTGCGCGTAGCGGACCCAGTAGTCGATCACGGCGCCGTGCTCGAACCCGAACAGGAGGTCGATGTCCGCGTACGAGTGGACGTCCCGCGTGATCTCCATGTCCCGGATCGGGGTGCCCTGGTAGTCGGTCCTGAAGATGTCCTCGATCTCGCGGCCCATCGCGATCATGACCGCGATGTAGCCGGGCCGGTAGCCCAGGTTGACGTAGTCGACCCCGTACTCGGCGTCGTGCTCGGCCGCGACCTCCTCGAGTGCCGTGTGACCGAGAGGGAGACCAATCGCGATGTGCCCGAGCATGATGACCTTGACGTCCTTGGCGAACGCCTGCCTCAGGACCGACCGGAGCATCGGCATGAGTTCGGGCGCAGACGTCGCGTCGAAGTCGATCGAGACCATGAGGTAGTCGCCCGCCTCGAGCGCCCCACGGAGATGATGAGGGGGATGGTGACGACGACCAGCAGGATCAGAAAGATGATCCTGCGGTCCATGTCGTCCATGACCTCCCAGAAGCTTCTCCGAGTCCTCTTCTCCACCGGGCGTTCCCTCCGGGACGGCCCTCGGGCCGCCCGAGTCCTGCTACGAGAGGTAGCTCCTCTCGATCCCGAGGATGATCCGAAGCGACATCGAGACGGCTCCGAGCGCGGCGCCGATCTGGATCCCCCGCTTCGCCGCGAGCTGCGGCACGTCCATGATCCACTCCTGCGCCACGGGGAAGAACTGCGAGATGGCGGCTCCGATGGGGATCCTCCCGAGCATGACGATGACGGCCGACACCAGGAGCAGGGTGGCCACCCAGTTCCTCGCGCGGAACGCGCGGTACGAGGCCGACGCGATGAAGAACGCCAGGAGCGCGAACATCGTCGCCTGGAGCGGCACGATCGTGTACGTGTAGATGAACATGAACGGTGACTGGATGTGGAACGGACTCCCGAACTGGACGCGCCCGATGACGCCGACGATGACCGTGGCGACGAGACCGGCAAGGAGCGCGAGGCTGAACCCCCAGCCTTCTCTCACTCGAGCGACCTTGCGCGCGTGCGCCCTGATCAGGCTGTCGACGCCGAGGAGCATCGTGAACCCCGCGACGATCGCGTACCAGACGAGAAGGCGCTGCTCGAGCTCGCCGAACGGCGCGTGGGGGACGAAGAACGACATGACGAGGAAGGTCCCCGTGAGAAACGTGATGATCAGTGGCACCGTTCGCTTCATGGTCCGTCCTTCTGGTCTAGCCGAACCAGGAGTGCACGAAGTCGAAGATCCTCGTCAGGACCGAGCTCCCGTCCGAACGGATCAGGAGGCCGGCGGTTCCCACGACGAACGCGAACAGAATGACGAAGATGATCCCGAGCTTCGCGAGGTCCTGTCCCTTCAGGCTCCCGAGCATGACCGGTTCGCGCGACAGGTAGCTCGACGCGGCGAAGAGCTCCTCGCCGATGAGCGTGTAGTCGCACGCGGCGACGAAGAACGGGAGCTGCGACGTCTCCTTGGTTCCGGCAATCTGGATGGCGCCGATTGAGTGACCGGTCTCCGCGAGGATGAGCGACTCCGCGTAGAACGTGCCGAGGAGGAAGACAGCTTCCGGCCGGTCGCGGAGCATCATGCCGTCGACGCCCGCGGTGTATCCGAACTGGTCGTACGTGAGGTAGGCCACTCGCGCTGGATCGTAGTCGTCCGGCCTCCCGACCTCCGTGTACGCCTGCTTGACGATCTCCTGAGCGGTCGCCATGACGATCGGGTCGGCGCAGGGCACATCGAGAGGCGTGCCGTGACGCGCGACCCGCTTCGCGACGTGCCCGAGGATCGTGAGCGCGGCGAGCGTTCCGACCTCGCTGACCGTTTCGATTCCTGGAACGAAGAGGACGGGCCGTCCCATCTCCGTGGCGCGCCCGACGGCGTCGTCGACCGCCTCGAGTCCTGGGATCTTCCTGACGAAGAGCTCGTCCCCGAGCTTCGCCCTCCGGATGTAGTAGAGGACGCTGCCGCAGAAGAGGACCGCGACGATGAGGATGCTCAGGCGGCCGGTCGCGAACCACTGCGCGGACGCGACGGCCGGCATGCTCGGCTCTGAGTCGGTGTGACCGAACGGCGTCTTCGTGCGGATCACGTACTGGTACGTGACCCCGTCCTCGGCCTCGGTGTCGGTGTATGCGAGATCGGTGGGGGCGACTTCGCCGATGGACGCGGGCTCCTCGCCGGGGGCGTAGCGCAGGATCTCGTAGGCCAGGATCCCGACGTCGGTGCCACGCGCCTCGAGCGGTCCCCAGGTAACCTGAATCGCGCCGCCGCCGTCGTCAGGCAGGTCCTCGGCGGTGACGTTGCAGGCCATCGGGATGAGCGACTCGTCGACCTCGCCGAACGCGGCGACTCCGGCGTCACCGGTCCCGGTCCCCGCGGGGCCAACCTGCGCGAAGGCGCCCCCGCCGAAAACGGCGAGGACGCCTGTCGCAATCACGGCCGCGAGCGCCGGTGCCCGCATGTCGTCTCTGGGAAGGCTCACGCTTCGGTGCTTCCCTCTGTTCGGTCCTGGAGCCCGTAGTCTGCGGCCCCTAGATCGTCCCGATCGCCTTCTCGAGCGCGCTCAGACCCTCGTCGATCTCGTCCGCCGAAACGTTGAGCGGCGGCCTGAACCGGACCGTGACCGCGCCGCAGGGGAGTCCCATCGTTCCGTTCTCGCGCAGCTTCGCGAGCGCGTCCCCGCGCATCTCGGTCGTCGGCAGATCGAACGCGCACATGAGTCCGCGGCCGCGGACGTTCGACATCTTGTCGCCGGTCGCTTCAGCAAGCGTCGCGAGCCCGTCGCGGAGCCGCTCGCCCATGGCGTCCGCGTTCGCGACGAGCTTCTCGTCGTCGATGATCTCGAGGTAGCGCTGGCACCGGACCATGTCGACGAGGTTGCCTCCCCACGTCGAGTTGATTCTGGAGGAGAGCTCGAAGACGTTGTCCTCGACCTCCTTGACGCGGTCGGTGACCATGATGCCGCAGACCTGCGTCTTCTTCCCGAACGCGACGATGTCCGGCACGACGTCGAGCTGCTGGAACGTCCACATCGATCCGGTGAGGCCCATGCCGGTCTGAATCTCGTCGAAGATGAGCATGATGTCGTTGGCATCGGCGATCCGCCTGAGCTCCCTGAGGAACTCGGGACGGAAGTGATTGTCGCCGCCCTCGCCCTGGATCGGCTCGATGATCATGGCCGCGATGTCGTCGGGGTACCGCTCGATCGCGCTCTCGATCTGCGCAAGCGAATCCGCCTCGGACGCGATGACATCGTCGAAGTTCTTCCCTTCCATCGGGAAGATCATCTTCGGGTTCAGAACGCGCGGCCACTCGAACTTCGGGAAGTACTGCGTTTTCCTCGGGTCGAACGTGTTCGTCAGCGGGAGCGTGTAGCCGGTTCTCCCGTGGAACGCCTGCTCGAAGTGGATGACCTTCGTCCCCTTGAGCGCGTGCTCGGGCGCGCCTGGCGCGTTGGCGCCCTTGGCCATGTTCTTCCGGACCTTCCAGTCGAACGCGGTCTTGAGGGCGTTCTCCACGGCCAGCGCTCCGCCGCTGATGAAGAACAGGTTCTTGTGCTCGCTGGTCGCCGCCAGGCGAGCGAACGCGTCGACGAACTCGGCCATCTCCGTCGTGTACAGGTCGGAGTTGGACGGCTTGTTCACGGCCACCCTGCCGAGCTTCGCGACGAACTCCGGCTCCGTCACCCTGGGATGGTTGAACCCCACGGGCGACGACGCGAAGCACGTGAAGAAGTCGAGGTACCTCTTCCCTGCGCGGGAATCGTAGAGGTAGCTCCCCTTGCTCTTCTCCAGATCGAAGACGATGTCGAAGCCATCGGCGAGCATGTGCTCCGCGATCGTCTCGTGCACCTTCGCTGGTGCGACACTCCTGGTGTTGGTGCGGGTCTCAGTCAACGCTTCCTCCTGTTGCCTGAGAGGAAACGCCCCGAGCTGTTGCTGCCATCGCCCCCGTGGCGCGTACTCGGGGCGCGCACGCCTCCGGGGGAATCGGGCCCATCCGGGCCGCAGAAACCCAAATATAGCCGCTCCGGGGGGCCGGTGTCCACACGAATGTTGAGGTGTCAGGGGTCTGCCGGTATGGGGGCCGCGCGGGCTGGGGAGGCACGCGGGTCCCGGAGCGGAGCCGTCGGTCAGGGGTCGTTCCGGGACGCCGCGGGAGCCGTGCGGCGCGGGAAGAGGAGTTCAAGGAGCGCCGGCGCGATCGGGTGCGCGATGAGCTTCTCGCCGACCCGCGAGGGCTCGAGGACACCGTCCTCGGTAACGATGCCTGCGACGAGCGGCATGGGCGTCGACTCGAAGCAGCGGTTCTCGACCGCGACGCCTCCCGGCCGGTCCTCGAGAATCTCTCGCTCGTCCATGAGCCTGCCCGGGTCGCCGCGGAGGGCGATCGGAATGAACTTGTCGAGGAGCGCCGCCACGTGGAACGGGACGTCGGCCTCCCTGGCGGCGAGCGCGAGCGCGTACGTGCCGGTCTTGTTGACGAAGCTCTCCTCGGAGACGCTGTCCGCCCCGACGAGCACGAGGTCGCAGCGCTCGATGAGGGACGGGAGCGCGGCGTCCGTCACGACGGCCACCGGGATGCCCCAGGCGGGGAGGCCCGTCGCGAACTCGACGCCCTCGCACGCGGGACGCGACTCGGAGACGAGCACGCGGACCTCTCGTCCGCCGCCGGCGCACTGTGTCAAGACGGCCCGGACGCTCTCGCTCGAGCTCAGCGTGGCGACCGTCCCGCCCTCCGGCAGGAGGGTCATTCCCTCCTTGCCCAGGCATTCGAGCGACGCCTCGGCGAGGTCCCACGCGAGGTGGCACTGCATGAAGACGGCGCCACGCGCGACGTCGGGGGAGAGCCCGGAGAGGACCGTGCGCTCGGTGGCCGCGAGAACGCGTCCGACGAGGTTCACGATCGACGCCATCTCGCGCTTGGCGGCGATGAGCTCGCGGCAGGCCTCCAGGAGCTCGTCCCAGAACGATCCGGTGTCCGTGGCGGTCGACGCCTCGGCGAACTCCGCGAGCCTGCGGGCGGCCATGCCGGTCAGAAGCGAAGCGCTCGAGCGGGTGTCCTCCGCGATCTCTTCGAACATCGACGTGTTCCTCCGTCTCTCGCGATCGATCCGCCGGCGCGAGGTCCAGGACTACGCGTATCTCGATATCGCTTCGATCGGGTCGAGCTTCGAGGCCTTGATGGCCGGGTAGAGACCGAACAGGATTCCGACGCCGATGGCGAACGACAGGCCGAGGAGAATCCCGCCGCCGGACACGGGGATGACGATGTCCTGGCCCATCTGCTGCGCGCCGAACGTCATGAGCTTCGTGAGCCCGACGCCGAGCCCGACGCCGACGAGACCTCCGAAGATGCTGATGGTCACGGACTCGATCAGGAACTGCTGGAAGATGGCGCGGTCCTCCGCGCCCACGGCCTTCCTGATGCCGATCTCGCGCAGCCGCTCGTTCACGGAGATGATGAGGACCGAAAGGAGGCCGATGCCTCCCACGAGGAGCGATACTGTCGCGATCGTCGAGAGGATGCCGTTCCAGACGTTCACGATCTCCTGGACCTGCTGCCTCGCGCGCAGGATCTCCTCCGCCACGTTCTCGATCTGGAAGTCCTCTATCTGACGGTGCTCCCTCAGGAGCGTGTTGTGGATCTTGTCGTAGCCGGTCGCGAGGTCCGCGTCACTCTTGAGCCTGACGGCGAAGTAGGCGATCCGCCTCGTTCCGGAGATGTAGTACATGCCCGCCGTGATGGGGATGTAGACACGCTGGTGGTTCTCCTCCTGCCCCGACTCCCCGAACATGTCGCTGAAGTCCTTCTGCCGGAGGACGCCGACCACCCTGAAGTGCTCGTCGCCGATCAGGATGTCCTCGCCGACGGCGTTCGCGTCGCCGAAGAGATCTTCCTTCACGATCTCTCCAAGGACGGCCACGCGCGCGTTGTTGTCGACGTCCATGTCCGAGAGGAAGCGTCCCTGGCCGAGCTCGAACTTGAGGAGGAAAAACCCGTCGGGGGTCGCGGCGAAGATCTCCGCGCGGCGCGCCTCGCTCCCGGCCCGCACGACCCTGTAGTCGGCGACGACGGGCGTGATGGCGAGGATCTCGTCGACCTCGGCGCGGAGGATCTCGGTGTCCTCGAACGAGAGTCCTTTGGAGGCCTTGAGGTACGCGTAGCCTTCGGGGTTCACAGGCTGCATGTTGCCGACGAAGAGCACGTTGTCGAGGCCGAGCTTGTCGAAGTCCGCCCAGATCCTCTCGGCGATGCCTCCGACGAACGAGGTCATCGCGACCACGGCGGCCACGCCCATGACGATGCCGAAGAGCGTGAGCCCCGACCGGAGTTTGTGGGACCTGATGGACGCGAGTCCGCTCCCGATGCTCTCGAGGATGTCCAATGCGTGGCTCCCGTGGTTCAGTTGAACGAGTCCGCCGGGGATTCGGTGCCGGCGGCGAGGTTGACTACTGGTACCTGAGCGCCTCGACCGGGTCGAGCCTGGCCGCCCGAATGGCGGGGAAGAGCCCGAAGATGACGCCGACGGCGACGGAGCAGGCGAACGCGATCAGGAGGATGCCGGGCGTGACCGCCGTCGGCATGTTCAGGAGCTTGTCGGTCGCGGCCACGAGACCCAGGCCAAGCAGGAGTCCGAACGCACCGCCCGAAGCCGTGACGACGAGCGCCTCGACCAGGAACTGCATGAAGACGTCTCGGCCGGTCGCCCCGATCGCCTTCCTCACGCCGATCTCGCGGATCCTCTCCGTGATCGACGCGAGCATGATGTTCGCGATCACGACGCCGCCGACGAAGAGCGAGACGAACGCGACGGCCCAGAAGATGATGTTGAAGAAGGCCTCCTGTTCGTTCCGCTGCTGGATCTGGTCGGATTTCGACTCGACGTTGAAGTCCTCGACGCCGTGTCGTCTGAGGAGGACCCTGTTCGCCTCTTCGATCAGAGCCGGGACGGCCTCGAGGCTGACCGCACTGATCTCGAGACCGTCGAGCCGGTCGTTGACCGTGAACCGTCTGATCATCGTCGTGATCGGGATGTAGTGGCTCCTGTTGAACCACTCGAGCACGTTCCGGTCGCTCCCCCCGCTTCCCTCGAAGTAGAACTCCTTCTTCTGCATGATCCCGACGACCTCGAAGGGGATTCCCTGAACCGTGATCGTCTTCCCGATCGCCTCCTCCTCACCGAAGAGGTCGTCCCTGTAGGTCGGTCCCATCATGATGACGTTCGCGTAGTTCTCGCAGTCCTTGTCCGAGATGAAGCGACCCTCCGCGACCGGCATGTTGTCGGCGTGAGGGTAGTCGCGGTTCGTGCCGAGCAGCTTCATCTGGAAGGTCTTCTCGCCGTACGAGACGGTGAGGAACCGCGTGATCTCGGGGTCGACCGTGAGGACAGACGGGCACTCCCTGCGGATGGCCTGGGCGTCGCGGTAGGTGAGGCGCTCGGAGGCGCGCTCGGCCGCGGTCTCGAAGAGCGTGTGACTGTGCGTGTTGGTGATCCTGACTTCGCGGAGGCCGCCCATCTCGTCGAAGAAGTCCTCGGTCTGCTTCTCTCCGCCGCGCATCAGGGAGAGGACGGCGACGACGGAGGCCGTGCCGAGAACGATCCCGATGATCGTGATCACCGCGCGGCCCTTGTGGCTCGCCATGTCCCTTGCGCCCGCGCCGACGCTCTCGAGCAGGTTCACGCCCGTCCCTCCCGCGCGATCGCGCCGTCCTCGATCTCGACGGTCCGTCTCGCGTGGGCCGCGACGTTCGAGTCGTGGGTGACGAGAATGACCGTCTTGCCGGCCGCGGAGAGCTCGTCGAGGAGGGCCATGATCTCGCGGCCCGTCTTCTGGTCGAGGTTCCCCGTCGGCTCGTCGGCGAGCAGGATCGACGGTTCGGTCACGAGCGCTCTCGCGATCGACGCGCGCTGGCGCTCGCCGCCGGAGAGCTCGTTCGGCCTGTGCTTGAGTCGGTGTCCGAGACCGACCGAGTCGAGCGCGCTCACCGCCTGCTTCCTGCGGTCCGCGCGGTTGATCCCGCCGTGGTAGACGAGAGGAAGCGCCACGTTCGCCACGAGGTCGACCCGCGGCATGAGATTGAAGTTCTGGAAGACGAAGCCGATTTCCTGGTTCCTGACGCGCGCGAGAGCGCGGCCGTGCAGTTCGCTCACCTCGGTCCCGTTCAGGAAGTACCGGCCCGTGCTGGGGGTGTCGAGACACCCGAGGATGTGCATGAGAGTCGACTTGCCGGAGCCGGAGGGCCCCATGATGGCGACGTACTCGCCTTCCTCGATTCCGAACGTCACGCCGCGGAGGGCGCGCACCTCGACCGCGCCGAGCTCGTAGATCTTCGTGACGTTCTCCGTCCGGATCAGCATGCTAGTTTCTCCCGCCCGCCCGCTGGCTCATGCGCTGCCGCCTCTGCTCGTCGTCGCTCATCTCGTCGCCCTCGATCTCCGGGTTGTAGAGCGCGACGACCTCACCTTCCTCCAGGCCCGAGACGATCTCCAGCGAGCCGATGTTGCTGATACCGGTCTCCACCACCCGCTCGACGGGTTCGTCCTCACTCCCGTCGAAGACGTAGACTACGTAGTCGCCGTTCTTCTTGAACGCGGCCTCGATGGGAACCGTCAGGACGTCTTCCTTGTGGTCACCCTGGATCTCGATGTTCGCGGTCATTCCAGGCTTGAGCCGCTCGTCGGCGTCGGCGATGTCGATCTCGATGTCGAAGATCTTCACTCCCTCGACGTTCCTGGCCGCGGGCGCGACGTGCGAGATGGCTCCGTGGAACTTGACGTTCGGGTAGGCGTCGACGTCGATGGTGACGTCCTGGCCTTTCGCGATCTTGCCGACGTCGACCTCGTTCACGCCCGCCCTTATCTGCATAACGGAGAGGTTGGCGATCGTCATGAGCGTCGTGCCGCTCGTGTAGGAGAGGGCGCCCGAGGTGGCGATCTCACCTTCCTCGATCTCGATCAGGATCACGGTGCCGGACGCGGGCGCGAGCACGTGGAGGATCTCCGCGGTCTCCGCCTCGAGGTCCATCGAGACCCCGTCCTCCTCCGCGAGCCGCATCTCCTCGAGCGCGGACCGGTACTCGATCCTCGCGATGTCGTAGTCGTCCTTCGAGATGCGGATCTCCTCGTCGGAGATGAGTTCGGCCTTGTGAAGTTCGAGG
>JALGVN010000329.1 GCA_025774645.1 bacterium | reverse complement strand
GCCCCATCCTCTCCGACGCGAAAGTCGGGTTTCCGAGCCCCAGTATGAGCGTTCTCATCTGCCTCCCGTCGGAGCGGACCGCGGGACCTGAATCCGTCCACGGACGCCGCTCGATGAACCCTAACGGCGCGGACCGGGGAAGCCCCCGGTCCTGCCGTCTACGCACTCGTGGCGCACTCTCCTGGAAGCGTTGCGGGGTCCTCTAGGGAAGGACCGGCAGCTTCTTTCCAATCGTCTCTGGTCTACGGTACTCGGGAAGGAGCATCGGCGCAACTCGCTTCTTGCCGACGCGCGCCTTCGAGAGCTCCGCGTGGAACTTCTTGAGGTGCTCGAGCGTGAGCTTGCCGGGCTTCTTGATCGTCGCGGCGCGCTCCGCGGCGGCGATCCCTGCCCGCCGTCCGAACACGATGACGTCGAGGAGCGAGTTGCCCATGAGCCTGTTCCGGCCGTGGATCCCGCCCGCGACCTCGCCCACGGCGTAGAGGTTCTTGATCTTCGTCTCGCCGTCCGGCTTGATCTTGAGCCCGCCGTTCTGGTAGTGCTGCGTCGGGTAGACGAGGATCGGCTCCTTGGCCATGTCGATGCCGAAGCGCTGGTACTGGCGGTACATGGCGGGGAGACGCTTCTTGATGGCCCCCGCGCCGTGCTTCTCCTCGATCACGAGCGTGTCGAGCCAGACCGCGCAGTAGCCCGAGGGAGTCGTGATGCCCTTCTTCCTCTCGGAGCACTCCCGGATGATCGCCGCGGCCTCGACGTCCCGCGTCTCGAGCTCGTAGATGAAGCGGTTGCCGTCGTCGTTCACGAGCTGTCCGCCCAGTCCCCTCACCTTCTCGGTCACGAGCTGGCCGAGAAGCTGCTCGGGGTACGCCGCCCCCGTCGGGTGGTACTGGATCGTGTCCATGAAGACGAGCGGCACTCCCGCGCGGTAGCCGAGGACGAGTCCGTCGGCCGTCGCGCCGTAGTGGTTCGTCGTCGGGAAGCCCGCCACGTGCAGACGACCCGCCCCGCCGGTCGCGAGGATGACCGTCTTCGCCTTGACGACGAGAAAGTCGTAGGTCTCCATATTATAGAGGACGGCGCCGGTGACCTTCTTCCCGTCGGTGAGAAGCTCGTAGACGGGCGAGAACTCGACCACGTCGATCCCCCGGTTCTTGGCCTCGTCCCGGAGGGTCTTCATCATCTCGCCGCCGGTGTAGTCGCGCGCGGCGTGCATCCGCTTCCGTGACGTCCCGCCGCCGTGAATCGAGACCATCGTGCCGTCGGGGTCCTTGTCGAACATGACGCCGAGCTTCTCGAGCCACGCCAGGACCTCGGGCGCGTCCTTCACGAGCGCCTCGGCGAGGTCGGGGTCGTTGAAGTAGCGGCCTCCGCCCATGACGTCGAGGTAGTGGATCGAGGGCGAATCGACCGCCTTGTCGGCGCCCTGGATGCCGCCCTGAGCCATGATGGTGTTCGCGTCGCCGAACCTGAGCTTCGTGACGAGGAGCACCTTCGCTCCGCGCTCCTGCGCCAGGAGAGCCGCCGCCGCGCCCGCGCCGCCACCGCCCACCACCAGTACGTCGACGTCGTAGTCGATCGTGGAGAGATCGAACGTCTCCGGATCGACCACGCTTCTCGCCTCGAAGAGGTCCGCAAACTCCTTCGGCGTGAGCGAACCCTTCGACGGCCCTACCTTGAGCTCTCTGAACACGTCCTCGATGAAGTCGGGGTGGTAGCTCTCCAGGAGGTCGACCTTCTGGACGGGATCGAGGAGAGGCAGGTCCTGAGTCATCCTGAACCCGCGCGTCGCGTCGACGCGCTTCATGGAGTCCTTCATCTCCCTGGTGTAGTACACCGCTTACCCTCCTAGTCTCCCGGTTCGATTTCTCTGGCGTCGTAGAGCTTCGCGATCTCCCTCTTGCTCATCTTCTTGAGGTTCTCGAGCTCCTTGTCGAACTTGCCCTTCCGCACTTCCTTCACCCGCTTGTCGAGATCCTTCGCCTTCGGCGCGATGCGGCGCGAGTAGAGCCGGCGGCAGAGGAGCGCCACGTTGTACTGGACGATCTCGGCGGGGCACCTCGCTGCGCAGAGCCCGCACAGCAGGCAGTCGAACGAAAGGTCGGCCGCCTTCGCGATGTCGCCGCGGAGCGCGGCCTGGATGTACTCCATCACCTCGATGTCCTGCGGGCACGCCTTCGTGCACGTGTTGCAGGCGAGGCAGCGGTAGACCTCGGGGTAGAGCTTGAGGACGGCCTCCGCGTTCGCCTTGAGCTTCTCGATGTCGTAGTTCGCCTTGTTCCCGGGGAAGAAGGGAATCTCGGTGAGGTACATGCCGTCCTGCACTACCTCCTGGCAGGCGAGTCCCACCTTCAGACGGTAGTCGCCCTCCGTGCGGTAGACGGTCCCGCAGGCACCGCAGAACGCCCCCCTGCACCCGCAGCCCCTCAGGAAGCGGTACCCGGCGTACTCCATCGCCT
>JALGVN010000088.1 GCA_025774645.1 bacterium | reverse complement strand
CGCGGCGACGCCGTCCGGCTCGCGGGCGAGCTCCGGGTGCCCGACGGTCCGCGGAACCCGGGCTCGTTCGACTTCCGGAAGTACCTCCAGGCACGGTCGATCCACACCACGCTCCGCGCCACGGACGCGCAGGTGCTGAAGCACGGGCGCGGGCCCGGACGCGCCGCAGCGTGGGTGGAGTCCACCATCACCGCGCGGCTCCCTGACGAGACGGGAGCGCTCCTTCAGGGACTCCTTCTCGGACGGTCGGCCGCGCTCCCCGACGACCTCCTGACCGCGTTCCGCAGGTCGGGGACCGTCCACGTCCTCGCCGTCTCCGGGCTGCACGTCGGGTTCATCGCGCTCATCGCGTACGCCCTCCTCCGGACCGCCAGGGTCCCCCGCAGGGCCGCCCGTCTGGCGGTGCTTCCGTGCCTCGCGTGCTTCGTCGCCCTCGTGGGGCCGCGGCCGTCGGTTCTGCGGGCGGCGACAATGGCGTCCGCCGTCATCGTGTCGTGGGCGATAGGCAGGCGGGTGCCTCCGGCGAACACGCTCGGGATCGCCGCCCTCGCGCTCCTTCTCGCCCGGCCCGGGGCACTCTTCGACTTCGGGTTCCAGCTCTCCTTCGGCGCCACGCTCGGCCTCGTCCTTCTCGCGCAGCGGCTCGAGGCGAATCTCAGCCGGGTCGTCGGGCGGGTCGTCGCGCGGATCGTCCGGTCCCCGAAACCCGTCCGCCTGGTCGCCGCTCCGCTCGCCGTCTCCGTGGCGGCGCAGACCGGGGTCGCCCCGTTCCTCGTCGCGAACACCGGCGAGTTCTCGCTCATCGCGCCGCTGGCCAACCTGGCTGTCGTTCCTCTCGCCGCGTTCACGGTGGCCTCGGCGGTCGCCATGCTCGCGACGGCCGCAGCCGCCCCTGCCCTCGCGCCCGTGTTCGCGGCGAGCGCCTGGGCTTCGGGCAGGCTCCTGTCGACCGTCGCCGTAACTCTCGGCTCCGCGCCGTGGGCGACCGTCGGGGTCGCGGCCGGGCTCTGGCCGGCCGCGCTCACCGCAAGCGTGGCCCTCACGCTGCTGCTCAGACCGGGACGCGCGGCCAGGCGAACGGGCTACGCTGCCCTCGCGGCGGCCGCGATCCTCGGAGTCGTCCTCTCGTGCACGGGGCCCGGAAGAACCCATGCCAGGGCCGTGTTCTTCGACGTCGGTCAGGGCGATGCCGTCCTCCTCGAGATTCCCTGGAGACGCTACGTCCTCGTCGACGCCGGCCCCGACGGCTCCGCCTGGGGCGGGCGCGACGCGGGACGCGACGTCGTGCTCCCGTACCTCAAGAGACAGGGCATCCGCCGTCTCGAGGCTGTCGTGGTCACACACGAGCACGACGACCACGCCGGAGGCGCCGCGGCCGTAATCGAGGGGGTCGCGGTCGGGAGGCTCGTCCTGCCCTTCGGAGCGGGCGGACCGTGCGTCGAACGGCTCGTCGCGGTCGCTCGACGGCGAGGCGTTCCGGTCGAGGTGGCGTCTGCGGGGGATGAGCTCCTGCGCACGGGCGCCTACTCGATCGAGGTCGTCTGGCCCCGTGCGGACGAGGTCGCGGGGCTGTCGGCGAACGACCGTTCGCTCGTCCTCATGGCCGACCTCGGGGGGCGGCTCCTCCTCACGGGGGACATCGAGTGGGAAGCAGAACAGGCGCTCTCCGGCGCGGCCGTTCAGGGAGCCTGTCTCGGAGCCGACCTGCTCAAGGTGGCCCACCACGGCTCGTCGACCTCGTCGAGTCCGGCGTTCCTCGAGACCGCCCGGCCCGCGATCGCCGTGGTGTCGGTCGGGCAGCGGAACTCACACGGTCTGCCTGACTCCACGATCGTTCGCGCCATCCGGGAGCGGGGTGTGCGCATTCTGAGGACGGACCGCGACGGCGCTCTGGTCGCGACCTTCCGTGGGCGTGCGATCTCGGTGAGGGCGATCGCGAGCGGTCTGGAGGTGACCGCCCGGTCTCAGAGGAACAGTCCGGTTCCGGCGGGACCGACCGCGACGATCGAGTAGTTCTCGGGGTCGATGACGCGGCGCGCCACGGCGAGGACGTCCTCGCGCGTGACGGCGCGCACGAGCGAGGCATAGCGATCCGCGTGGTCGAGGCCCAGGCCGTAGCGCTCCATCCGCACGAGCGCCGCCGCTCTGGCATCGTTCGTCTCGCGGTCGAGCGCGTGTCTGCCGGACAGGTAAGCGACCGCAGACTCGAGCTCGTGATTCGAGGGAGGCTCGGAACACATCTTCCGCATCTCGTCGACGATCCCCGCCACGGCTCGATCGACGTGCTCGGGCGACGTCGCGGTGTACGCCCAGAACAGACCCGGGTCGATGCCCGCGGTGCCGGCCGTGTCGCTCTCGATGATGTACGCGAGTCCCTCCTCCTCGCGCACGCGCGTCGCGAGGCGCGACCCGAACCCTGCGCTGTCGCCCAGGATGACGTCCATGACGGCTGCCGCGTGGTAGAGCGGATCGGAGCGCGCGATGCCGATGCCGCCGAGCGAGACGTGTGCCTGCTCGCGCTCCATCTCGACGAACCGCCGGCCGGTGAACGGGCGCGGAGGCGGAGGAGTAACCAAGGACGTTGCGGCGTCCGACACCGTCCACCCTTCCACGGCGCGGCAGGCGGCGTCGACGATCCGGGAGGTCTCGACGTCGCCTGAGACGGCGATCACCGCGCCGGCGGGGGACCACCGGGCGTCCATGAACTCGCTCACGTCCCCCCGCGAGATCCGTCCGAGACTGACAGCGTCCCCCTCGACGGGCAGGCCGCGCGGGTGGCCACCGAAGACGAGCCGGAAGAACTCCCTGCGGCAGACGAAGGAGGGCTCGCCGTCCTCCTCGGCGATCTCGGTGAGCTGACGGCGGCGCGCGTCTCTGATGATGGAGGCGGCGGGGGAACGGAAGCCGATCATCTCCGCGAGGAGACCGACGGCTTCCTCGCAGTGCTCGCCGAGACCGACCGCTCCGAGCGTCGTCGTCTCGTAGCCGGTCGCGACGTCGACGGAGGCGCCAAGTGGCTCGAACCGGAACGCCACCTCTCCGGCACCCTCGCCCTCGACCAGCAGGCTCGAAGCGAGAGACGCGAGACCGGATCTCCCAACGGGGTCGTAGCGTGAGCCGGCCTCCACCGTGAGGGTGGCCGCGAACGTCGGGACCGTCGAGTCCGCAACGGCGAGGACGACGGCTCCGTTGGGGAGCGCGACCCGCTCTACTCGTCCTCGGGCATCAGCCACGCTACGCTCCTCGTGTCGGGATCGAAGTGCGTCTCCACCACGCGCGCGATGTCGGGGCCACTCACCTGCGCGAGCCCCGTTTCGAACTGCCGCTCGAGCTCCCAGCCTCCCAGCGTCTCCCAGAACGCAAGGCCGCCGGCGAGCCCCAGGCACGTCTCCCTGGCGAGCTCGTGGTCGGTGCGCATCTGCTCCGTCCCCTTGGCGAGCTCGTCGGATGGGATCGGCTTCCGCGCGACGTCCTCCAGGACCTGCATGACGTCACGTTCGAACCGCTCGAGGTCGGCGCCCGGATGAAGAGTGCCGGCGATGTAGAAAAGCCCGGGCTCCTTCTGGAAGAGCCTCGTCGCCGAGATCTCGCTCGCGACTCCGTCTCCGGCGACGAATCGATTGTACAGCCTGCACGTCCGCCCGACACCGAGCAGGGTCGCCAGGATCTCCACGGCGGGCGCGTCCGCGTGCGTGGCCGAGGGCGTGTGGTAGGCGAGCACGGCCTGGGGAGGCGCCGTCCCGCGCCGCATGGTGGCATGTCGCGGGGAGGTCTGAAGCGGTTCGACCTGTGACGAGAGGGGCGCGAGGTCGCCGGACTCGACCCCCGCGAAGAGCCGCTCCGCCTCGGCCACGACGGCGTCCTCGTCGACGTCGCCCGCGACCGCAAGAACGGCGTTGTTGGGAACGTAGTGGCTCTCGTAGAACGCGCGGAGGTCCCCGAAGGTCAGGCGCTCGATGTCCTCCCGAAGGCCGACCACGGGATGGCGGTACGGGTGACGCGTCAGCGCCAGACGGTCGACGGTCTCGTCGAGCATCGCCTCGGGGTCGTCCTGGAACATCTTCCTCTCCTCGAGCGCGACGCGCCTCTCCGTCTCGAACGACTCGACGTCGATCGGGCAGCCGGCCATGCGGTCGGCCTCGATCGCCAGCGGCACGCGCCAGTGCTCGGACGGCAGAACGAAGTAGTAGGCGGCGTAGTCGGTCGTCGTGACGGCGTTGTTGACGCCGCCGAGCCGGCCGGTCAGCGAGTCGATCTCTCCCTGAGGGTACGCGGCGGTCCCGCGGAACATCATGTGCTCCATCAGATGCGCGAGACCGGTGTGACCGTCCGGTTCGTGCAGGGACCCCGCCCCGTAGAGAAGGGTGGTCGCCACGATCGGCGCGTGGTCGCGTCTCAGGACGAGAACCGCGAGCCCGTTCGGGAGGATGATCTTCGTCGGAGTCGGTACTCGGGACATCGGAGACACCGCCGGCTCGTGAGGGCCGCCCTCTCGGGGCGCGGCCGTTGCGCAAACGGGCGAGGTCCGGTCTCCCGATCCCCGCCCTTGACCTGACAACCTCAACGAACTTATGCTTCGCATCGACCGACCGTCAAGCTCTCAGTTCCGGACCGGCGCAGTCGGCCGGCCCGACCCCACGGAAGCGCCACGTGCTCGTCTCCGATCTGCACGTACACCTCGACGGTTCATTCCGGGAGGAGACCCTCGTCGGGCTCGCAGTCGAGCGAGGGCTCGAGCCGGACGAGTCCCGTGCGCGCGACCTCGCGCGTCGACTGCGTTTCGGGCCCGCGATGTCCCTCGGAGCCTGTCTCGAGAGATTCCACGTCACCACCGCGCTCCTTCAGACCTCCAAGGCCCTCGAGAGGGTCGCCTCCGAGCTGGTCCGCGACAGCTACCTGGACGGCGTGCGCCACCTCGAGGTCAGGCTGTGCCCGGCGCTTCACGCGGGATTCGGCCTCACCGGGCAGGAGATCGTGGAATCGGTGCTCGCGGGCATGGAGGACGGAGCGGGACGGGCCGCGGGAGACGGGTCGACCGCCGTCGTGACCGCGGGACTCGTGCTCGCCGTGCTCGAGGGCATGTCGGCTGAAGAGGCCGCGGACGTCGTCGACCTCGCCGCGGGCTACGCGGAGTCGGGAGTCCTGGGCATCGATCTCGCGGGCGACGAGGCTCTCTTCGACGCCGCGCGCTACGCCGCCGCGTTCGGCCGTGCCCGCGACGCGGGACTCGGCGTCACCGTCCACGCGGGGGAGGGACACGAGGCCGCGCATATCCGCGACGCCGTCGAGACGCTCGGCGCCGAGAGGATCGGACACGGGACGACGGTCCTCGACTCGCCGGGGACCGCGGACCTCGTCGCCGAACGGGGCGTCACGCTCGAGGTCTGTCTCACGAGCAGCGTGCACACCGGCGCCGCCCGAAGCGTCGCCGAGCACCCGCTTCCGCGGATGCTGGCGGCGGGACTCCGCGTCACGCTCGCGACCGACAACCGGTTCCTCTCGGCCACGACGCTCTCGCGGGAATACGATCTCGCGGCTTCGGAGCTCGCCCTCGATCGGCGCGACCTCGACCGGATGGCGATCGAGAGCGCCAGTTCGTCCTTTCTGCCGGAACCGGAACGTGCGAGACTGGAATCGCTCGTTCGTGCGAGCGTCGGACAGGACGCCCCGCCCGAGAGAGAATGAAGCGGAGTGAGGCTCGCAGCCGGGGCCGGAAGCGCGTGAGACGCAGCGCTGCCGTCCCGCGCGTGAGTTGACCAGAACACCTGTGACAGACGGGGGGAGACCATGGAGAAGCTCAAGGTCGGCGTGCTGGCATCCGGCACGGGCTCCAATCTCCAGGCCATCATCGACGCGTCGCTCGCGGGCGACATCGACGTCGAGGTGGCGGTCGTCGTGAGCGACGTCGAGGACGCGGTGGCGCTCGAGCGCGCCCGCGCCGCGGGCGTCCCAGCCGTCCATGTTCCGCCCGGCAAGTACAGGACGAAACTCGAGCCCGAGATCGAAGAGCGGTACGTCGAGACGCTCGAGGAACACGGGGTCGACGTGATCGCGCTTGCGGGATTCATGAGGATCCTCCACGACGACTTCCTGACGCACTTCGCGGGACGGATCATCAACATTCACCCGTCGCTCCTCCCGTCGTTTCCCGGCCTCGACGCACAGCGCCAGGCCTGGGAGTACGGCGTCAGGTGGTCGGGCGCGACGGTCCACTTCGTCGACGCGGGAGTCGACACGGGACCGGTCATCATCCAGGCGGTCGTGCCCGTGAGAGACGGCGACACGCGCGACCAGCTCGCCGCCCGCATCCTCGAGGAAGAGCACCGGATCTACCCGATGGCCCTCCAGCTCATCGCCGAGGGCAGGATCACCGTCGACGGAGGCCGGGTGAGCATCCTCAAGCCGCGACAGGCGACCGAACCGGTGCGGGAGACGACCGGAGAGGGCCGTGGAGCGTGAGGACGCCCCGCGCGAACCCGGGCGGAACCTCGCGTGGTCTGGCGCACGTGCCGGCGGCGCCCTCGCTCGCCGCGCTCGTGCTCATCGCGCTCGTGCTCATCGCCTCACCCGGTCTCGTGAACGCCTCCGAAGAAGACGAGTACGCCCCCACGACTCTCGTCTACCCGCCGTTCGGCCACTGCCTCGGAATCCACAGGGCCACCACCTTCCACCTGTTCATCTACCTCGGCATGAGAACGTCGTTCGACGAGCCCGCCGGTATCGCGGCCGTCAAGCTCTTGTCGAAGGACGATCCCGCCACGGACTCGGACGACGACGAACTCACCGTCTTCGGGCTCAACTCCGGCAGATGCGAGGTGATCTACAACACCTCGCTCTACGACGTCGAGATCTACGGGGAGTGCGGGAGCGGCCCGGGCCAGTTCGTGAAACCCCTCGGCATAACCGCAGACGAGGAGGGTAACGTCTTCGTGGCCGACACCGGCAACGACCGCGTCGTCAGGCTGCGTTACGAGGACGACGAGCTCCGGTTCGTGAAGACATTCGGGAACACGGGAGACGGGCCGGGGCAGTTCTCGCGCCCCTCTGACGTCGCGCTCGGCGCGTCCGGCAGGTTGTACGTCGCGGACACGGGGAACGACCGCGTCGCGGTGATGAGCCCGGTCGGGGAACCGCTCTCAGTGCTCGAGGGCGACGCGGAGACCGACGTGGCTCTGGAGGGGCCTGTCGGCATCGCCGTCGTCGAGGGCGAGGACGCCTGGATCAGCAGAGACCGGGAGTTCGTCGTCGTGAGCGACCGGGAGAGCACCCGCCTCGTCAAGCTCTCGCTCGACGGGGTGGTCCTCGCGACCGTCGAGGCGGGGGAGGGCGAGCTCGAGGACGCCCGGTTCGGATATCTGGCGGTCGACTACTACGGGAACGTCTGGGCCACCGATCGCGAGTCGTCGCGCATCCACAAGTTCGACTGGAGGCTCACCCACGTCACGTCGGTCGGGCGCCCGGGCGACGGTGACATGGAGTTCGACGAGCCGCGGGGGATCACGCTCTGGAAGCGGTTCGGGCAGGTCTTCGTGTCGGAGCGCACGGGCGCGCAGTACTTCTGGATCGGGACGGAGATCCAGAACGCGCGGGCCGAACCGGCCGCGTTCGTTGCCCTCGCCGAGGAGTCGAGGATCGGCTACTACCTGACCGAGACCTCCCGCGTCACGCTCGAGGTCCTCGACGACGCCGGGAACGTCGTCGACACCGTCCTCAAGCGGCGCCGGAGGGCGGTCGGCGAGAACGCCGAGCGCTGGAAGGGGAGAGCGGGCAGCGTCACGCGGGGGCTCCCACCCGGCCGCTACACGCTGCGTCTCACGGCGGTCCCCACGTACTCGTCGGGGCAGTACTTCCAAGATACCGCAGAGCTCCAGGTCGAGATCCTCCCCGGTTTCGGCCGCTAGGCCGCCTCGCCTGACTCCGCGCTTGCGCCCCCCCTGACACTCTGCTACCTTGTCCGGTTAGCTTGCCCGCGAACCTGCGCAGACGGGCGCGAACGTGAGTGACCCCGGAGACTTACGCTTGTTAGGCAAACTCATCACAAAAGTGGTCGGCTCGAAGACCGACCGCGCGGCCAAGAAGCTCCTCCCGGACGTCGAGAGGATCAACGAGCTCTTCGAGTCTCTGGCGGCGCTCTCCGACGAAGCCCTGGCCGGGAAGACCGGGGAGTTTCGGCAGCGCCTCGCCGACGGCGAGACCGTCGACGACGTGATGCACGAGGCCTTCGCGGTCGTCAAGGAGGCCTGCCGGCGACTCGTGGGAACGAGCTGGGAGGTCCTCGGTCACGACACCGTGTGGGAGATGGTGCCGTTCGACGTCCAGCTCATGGGCGCGGTCATCCTCCACCGTGGCGAGATCGCGGAGATGGCCACGGGCGAGGGAAAGACGCTCGCGGCGACGATGCCGCTCTACCTGAACGCCCTCACCGGCGAGGGCGCCCACCTCATCACCGTGAACGACTACCTCGCGAGCCTGCACGCGGAGTGGATGGGAAGGGTCTACGAGACCCTGGGGCTCACCGTCGGGTGCATCCAGACCGGCATGACCCCCGAGGAGCGCAAGGCCGAGTACGCGGCCGACATCACCTACGGCACGAACAACGAGTTCGGGTTCGACTACCTCCGCGACAACATGTCCGTCCGCCTCGAAGACCGCGTTCAGGGGGAACACCACTACGCGATCGTCGACGAAGTCGACAGCGTGCTCATCGACGAGGCCAGGACGCCGCTCATCATCTCCGGCGCGGTCGAGCACTCGACGCACATGTTCGATCGCCT
>JALGVN010000087.1 GCA_025774645.1 bacterium | reverse complement strand
CCGACATGGACGTCACGGTGATGTCCGCCGGCAGGGCCGCCGTGGAGGGCGCGAGGGTCACCGTCTACACCGACGACTACGCCGTCTATGATGTGGGCTTCACCAACGCAGCGGGATTCGTGACGGTGCACCCGGGCCCGCAGGCTCCCGGAACGCTCAACGTCGCCGTGGCGGCGCACGACCACCTGATCTACTCGGGCGCGACGCAGATAGCGCCGGCCGACGGCCCGTACGTGGCGCTCTCCGAGTTCACGATCGACGATGACGGGCTCGACCTGAGCAACGGTAACGCGAACGGCCTGGTCGACGCCGGCGAGAGCATCGAAGTCATCGTGACGCTCGAGAACGTTGGTACGGAGACGGCGATGGGCGTCTCCGCCGTCCTCGCGACGACGAACGGAGACGTTACGCTGATCGAGAACTACCAGGAGTTCGGCGACATCACGGCCTCGAGCTTCGGCACGAGCAGTGGGAGCTTCGCGTTCTCGGTCTCCTCGGCTGCCGGCGACGGCGACGTGCTGCCGTTCACCCTCACGATCTCCGACACTTCTGGTCGCGAGGTCTGGGAGTCGAACTTCAATCTCATCGTCCACGCGCCGGTCGTCGTCTACGACGACGTCGTGGCAGACGACAGCGGTAACAGCAATGGCTGTCTGGAGCCGGGTGAGGTTGTGGCGCTTGGTGTCTCGCTCCACAACGCCGGGAGCGGCAGAGCTTCGGTCATCTCGGCGACGCTCTCGTCGGAAGACTCATACGTTACGGTCGACGACGACGCTGGCGCGATCGTGTTCCTGGTGCCGGATGGAACGGCGACGTTGTCGCCAGACTTCTCGGTGACGATTCACCCCGACTGCCCGGGGTTCCACGAGATCGTCTTCGACGTAGCCATCACGGCGGACTGGGGCTACGCGACGGGATTGCAGTTCAGCATCATGACGGCAGGCCCTGACTTCGCGGACGACGTCGAGGCCGGTGTGGGTGAGTGGACGCACGCGGGCGTGACGCCCGGATTCAGCGACCAGTGGCACGTCGAGACCTACAAGAGCCACTCCCCGAGTCACAGCTGGAAGTTCGGTGGGACCGGCAGCTCGAATTACATCGACTCGTCTGACGGCGGGCTCATCATGAGACCGATGTGCCTGGGGTCAGAGGGACTGCTCTCGTTCTGGCACTGGATGGAGGCGGAACAGGAGAGCTCAACATCGGCGTGGGACTGCGGGTTCGTGGAGATCACGACCGACGATGGACAGACGTGGAGCGTCATCCATCCGGACGCCGGGTACAGCCACTTCAAGAACAGCAACACGGCGAACCCGGTGCCGGAGGGCACGCCCTGCTGGTCCGGCCTCATCAACTGGCGTGAGGAGACGTTCGATCTCGCCGCGTACGAGGGCGAGACGGTTCAGGTTCGATTCCGGTTCGCCTCTGACGCAGCGGCGACGGAGGAGGGCTGGTACGTCGACGACATCAACCTCACGTCCGTCAGCGAGACAGGCATCGACGACGACCCGCTCGTCGCGGCCAACTTCATGCTCAAGCAGAACGCGCCGAACCCGTTCAACCCCGTCACGAAGATCCACTATCAGCTAGCCGATGCCGGACACGTCAGGATCGACGTGTTCAACATCGCGGGCAAGCGGGTCCGGACGCTCGTCGACGAGGAGCAGCAGCCCGGGCAGAAGACGGTGGCCTGGGACGGCACGAACGAGGGCGGCCAGAAGGTGGCCAGCGGCGTCTATATGTACCGCATGCAGGCAGGGGACTACGTCTCCGAGAAGAGAATGGTCCTCCTGAAGTAGAGTTCGCTTGCGACCGGGGCGGGGAGTCGTATGTTAGTAGAAGACTGCTCCGCCCCGGTTTTCTGTGTCCGTGAACGCCCGGGGCCTCCTCGGGCGACCCCGCGAGCGGTGGGCCGCACCGCGAACCCGAAGCGAGCGCGATGATCGTCAAGGCCGCAGGGCTCACCTATCCGAAGCACGTGTCCGAGGAGGTCGATCTCCTCGCCAGGGCGCTTGGTTCGGCGAGTGAGGTCCACCTCTTCCTCGACTATGGCGGGACCCTCCTACCGAGCCGGCGGGACGCGGAAGCGCGGCCGGACCCGGAGGTCCTCAAGAGGATCGAGGAGCTCTGCGAGGTCGAGAGCTGTTCCGTGTTCGTCGTCAGCGGCCGGACGATCAGCGAGCTCGAGACGGCGACCGGGATCCCCGCCCTGGGGTACATCGGTCAGCGCGGATTCGAGATAAGGAAGCCCGACGGTCCGCTCGTTCACCCCGTCGACCCCGGACCTGCTGCGAATCTCCTCCATCACATCGAACTCGACGCCCACAGGTGCGTGGGGGCCTGCTCCCGCGTGGAGATCGAGAACAAGGGCTTCGGCATCGCGCTCCACCTCGGGTGCGACGAGCCGTCCGGAGCGCGGGCTGCGACCCGGTGCTTCGTGGAGCTCGTGCGCGAGCTCGACACCAACCGGCAGCTGGAGCTGTTCTACGGCGACGACCTCGTCGAGGCCAGGGTGGCCGGCTGGCACAAGGGCGACGCCGTGAGCCACATCCTCCACGACGCCGACCCCGTGACCGATCTTGCCGTCTACATCGGCGACGACGTGACCGATGAGGACGCCTTCGAGGCCATCTCCTTCTGGGCGGACGACCCGACGGACGACACTCCGTGGTTCATTCCCGACGTGGACGAAGAGGAGGACATCCCGCACGGGCTCTCGATCCTCGTCGCGCCCGAGCCGAGGCCGACGATGGCGTCGATGTTCGTCCGCGGTCCGCAGGAGGTCCACGAGTTCCTGTCGTCGCTGTCGGCGATCGCGTCGACGCTCCTCTGACGCTCGCGCGCGCGGATTCGCAGGAATAGCGAGAGGCCCGGTGGCTACCCACCGGGCCCTTTTCTTTGGGTTGTTCTCTCTCGATGCCTCGCCAGGGAACTACTGCTGCCTCCTAACGAGGAGGACGGAGGCCTTGGCGTTCACGGCGACCGCGGCACTGACGCTCCCCATCTGTCTCGTCTGGTCGGTCGTCCTCCCCCTCACACCCACCACGATCAGACCGACTCCGAGCTTCCCGGCAAACTCGAGGATCGCGTCCGTCGGGTGTCCCTCCTGGATCAGGTGCGTCTCGGCCTCGACGCCGCTCTCCTTCGCGACGGTCGCCGCGTGCTCGAGGATCTTCTCCGCGTCCTCGCGCATGGCCGAGCGCAGGGGACCCGCCAGATCGGTGACGTAGTGTTCCGGGATGTAGAACACGTGGCAGATCGTCATGGCGGAGCCGTGCGCGGCGGCCACCTCTGCCGCCGCCTCGACCGCGCGGTCGGAGTTGGGTGAGCCGTCCACGGCTACGAGGATCTTCCTGAACATCCGCTACTCCTCTCTCTCGTCCGAAGCGGGGGCGCTGGGTGCGCCTGGTGCGTCGGCTGCGCCAGGTGCGACCGGTGCGGAAGCCCCCGCGAGCTCCACCGGGAGGCGGCCGTCCATCGGCGGGCCCTCGCCGAGGTAGATGGTCTGATGGGGGAACGGGATCTCGATCCCCTTGGCGTCGAAGGTCTTCTTGATCCTGCGCCTGAACTCGCGCGTGACCGGCCACTGCTTGTTCGGCACTGTCGTGAACATCACGCGGATGACGACGGCCGAGTCGGCGAAGTCCTGCACGCCGAGAACTTCCAGCGGGCCCGTGATCATCCGAGCGAACTTCGGGTCCTTCTCGAGCTCGTCCCCGATGTCTTTCAGGACCCCCATCACCTCGTCGACGTCTTCCTTGTACGCGACGCCCACGTCGAGGACCGAGCGGGACCAGTGCTTGGTCATGTTCGTGACCACGGCGATCGTTCCGTTCGGGATGATGTGGACCTTGCCCTCGAGATCCCGAAGCGTCGTTGCCCGAAGCGTGATCTTCTCGACGAGCCCCGACACGCCCGCGGCCTTGATGACGTCGCCGACGTTGTACTGATCCTCAACGAGGATGAAGATCCCCGCGAGGAGGTCCTTGACGAGCGACTGGGCCCCGAATCCTATCGCGAGACCGGCAACGCCGACTCCGGCCAGGAGGGGGCCGATGTCGACGCCGAGCTCCTTCAGAATTGTGAGGAGGGCGATGCCCCAGACGACGACCCTGATGAAACTTCTGATCACCTTCCCGAGCGTCGCCGCCTGCCTCTCACGCTCGCTCATGGTGTCCGGGTCGGCGTCCTCGAATGCACGCTCCACGCGCTTCGTGATGAACGTCGAGAGCCGGATGGCGACAAACGCCCCGATGACGATGAAGACGACCCGAAGCCCATGCGCCGACATCCAGCCGGCGAAGTCCTCAAAGTGGAAGATCTCATTCCAATCCAAAAGAGACGCTCCTTAGAGTGCGCGGAACCCGGTCCGGCGCTACTTCGCGACGAACTTCCCGTCCTTGTAGACGATCTTGCCGTCGGCGTAGATCTTCCCGCCGTCCCTCATGTCGGTCACCATGTCCCAGTGGAGGCCCGACTGGTTGACGCCGCCGGACTCGGGGATCGAGGCGCCGAGCGCCATGTGGATCGTTCCGCCGATCTTCTCGTCGAAAAGCGTGTTCCTCGTGAACTGCTGGATGGCGTAGTTCGTCCCGATGGCCATCTCGCCGACGCGGCGCGCCCCCTCGTCGCTTTCGATCATGGCGTGGAGGAACTCCTCGTTCTTCGTCGCCTTCGCCTTCACGACCTTGCCCTTCTTGAACGTGAGTTGGACGCCCTCGGCGTCCCTTCCCATGTAGTTCGCCGGGAACGAGAACGAGATCGTGCCCTCGACCGAGTCCTCGACCGGCCCGGTGAAGATCTCGCCGTCGGGCATGTTCGCCTTGCCGTCGCAGTTGATCCACTTCCTGCCCTTGACGCTCATCGAGAGATCGGTCCCCTTCGTGACGAACCGGACCTTCTTCGCCTTGTTCAGGCGGTTGCAGATCTTCGCCTGCTTCCTGTGGACGCTCTTCCACGCCGCGATCGGATCGGCCTTGTGGACGAGGCACGCGTTCAGGACGAACTCCTCGTAGTCGGACAGAGACATCTCGGCGTCCTGGGCCGCCGCGTTTGCGGGGAACTGCGTGCCGGCCCACAGGAGTTCGCCCGCGGACTCGCGCTCCATGAACCTGATGAACAGCTTCTGCGTCGCGGCGCTTCGTGTGGCCTGCTTCTTGGGGTCCACGTTCGCGAGCGTCTTGGTGTTCTCGTCCGCCCAGATGGTGATCACCCGGTCGATCTTCTCGACCTCGAACTCGGAGATCGGGCTCACGAACTTGAGCTGGTGCGCCTTCGCGGTCTTGTAGTAGACCTCCGCCAGGCTGGGGAGCTGGAGTCTCGTGAACGGGTGCGCTCCGACCCTCAGGCACTCGCGGTAGACCTCGCTGATGAGCGGCTCTGCGAGCGGGCTTCCGTTGATGCCGACGATGTGGTTCTTCTTGACCTCGACGGAGTAGTTGACGAGGACCTTCGCGAGCTTCTCGTATCTCGGATCCTTCACCTTGCTCCTCCCGGGCGGCGCCGGACGCCTTCCAATGTCGCTACTTCAACGTGAACTTGCCGTTCTTGTAGATCACCTTGCCGTCGGCGTAGATGGTCCCGCCGTCGCGCATGTCGTTGATCATGTCCCAGTGGATGCTCGACTCGTTCGTTCCCCCCGTCTGGGGATAGCTGGCCCCGAGCGCGATGTGGATCGTGCCGCCGATCTTCTCGTCGAAGAGCGTGTTCTTCGTGAACCGCTGGATCGAGTAGTTCGTGCCGACCGCGACCTCGCCCACGCCACGCGACCCCTCGTCGGTGTCGAGCGTCGCGAGGAGGAAGTCCTCGCCCTTGTTCGCGGTGGCCTTGACGACGCGCCCCTTCTTGAAGCGGAGCCTGACACCGTGCACCTCGCGGGACCTGTAGCAGGCCGGGAAGGAGAACGCGATCGTGCCCTCGATCGAGTCCTCGATGGGACTCGTGAAGACCTCGCCGGAAGGCATGTTCTTCTTCCCGTCGCTGTTGATCCACTTCCGTCCCCCGACCTTCATCGTGAGGTCGGTGTCCTTCGCGACGAACCTGAGCGTCTTTCTCTGGTCGAGGACCTTGCAGACCTTGGCCTGCGACCGGTGGATGCTCTTCCAGGCGGCGACGGGGTCGGCCTTGTGGACCAGGCAAGCCCTGAGGACGAAGTCCTCGTACTCGTCGAGCGACATCTCCGCGTCCTGGGCCGAGGCGTTGCAGGGGTATTGAGTAAGCGACCACTCGAGCTCGCCCGCGGCGGAGCGGTCCCTGAATCTCTGCATGACCTCGCGGTTCGCGGCGTTCGCGGCCGCCTGCTTCTTCGGGTCGACGTTCGTCATGAACTTCGTGTTCTCGACCGCCCTGATGCTGAGGACCTTGTCGATCTTCTCGATGGTGAATCTCTCGACCTCGGACACGTGCTCGAGCTGGTGCTTCTTCGCGGTCTTGAAGAAGATCTCGGCCAGGGTCGACGAGCCGACCCGCACGAACGGGTGCGCGCCCGCCTTGAGAGCCTCCCGGTAGACCTCGACGACGAGGGGTTCCGCGATCGCGGTCGCATTGATGCGGAAGAGATCGTTCTTTTGGATATCGAGGCAGTAGTGCACGAGCACCTTCGCCCACTTCTCGTATCTGGGGTCTTTCACCTGTTCGCTCTCCCTCCGTCTCGTGGAGTCAGTTCCCGTCCGGAAGCGGCAGTTCCGGAACCGGCAGCCGTCTAGTGCTCGTACCGCGCCGCCATCGGCATCCGCCTTCCGGTGCCGAAGGCCTTGCTCGTTACCCTGAGCCCGGGTGCGGCCTGTCGTCTCTTGTACTCGTTCCCGTCGACCGCCCGGACGATCCAGCGGACGGTCTTCTCGTCGAAGCCCTCGCCGGCGATGGCGCTCGGAGCGAGGCCGTCGTCGACGTAGAGCTCGAGGATTCTGTCGAGGACCTCGTACGGCGGGAGCGAGTCCTGGTCGACCTGGTTCGGTTTGAGCTCCGCGGACGGGGGCTTCTCGATGATCGCCCGCGGGATGAGCTCCCGTTCGCGGTTGATGTGACGCGCGAGCTCGTAGACCATCGTCTTCGGGACGTCCGAGATGACAGCCAGGCCCCCGCTCATGTCGCCGTACAGCGTGCAGTAGCCTACGGCGAGCTCGCTCTTGTTCCCCGTCGACAGCAGCAGATACCCGCACTCGTTCGAGAACGCCATCAGGATGTTGCCGCGGATGCGCGCCTGGACGTTCTCCTCCGTGACACCGATCTCCTCGCCCTCGAGGTGCGGGCGGAGCACGTCCAGGTAGGACGCGTAGACATCGGAGATCGGCACGGTCTCGAATCCGATACCCAGGTTCGAGGCCAGCGCCCTCGAATCGTCCACGCTGCCCCGGGACGAGTACGGCGATGGCATGGTGACGCCGAGCACGTTTGCCGGCCCGAGCGCCTCCGTCGCGATCGCGCCGACGACCGCGGAGTCGATCCCGCCGGAGAGCCCGAGAGCCACCTTCGAGAACCCGCACTTCCCGACGTAGTCGCGAAGTCCCATCACGAGCGCGTCGTGGATCGAGGCGGCGGGCACGTCCGCGACGAACCGTGCTCCCCTGCCTGCGGCCGCGAGGTCGACCACCTCGACCGCTTCGTCGAAGGCCGGAAGGTAGGCGAGGAGGTCACCGTTCGGGGCGACGACCATGCTCCTGCCGTCGAAGAGGAGCTCGTCGTTTCCGCCGACCTGGTTGACGACGGCGAAGGGCACGCCGTGCCGCTTCGCCTGGTTGGCGAAGAGCCGGTAGCGGATCTCGTCCTTGCCGGCGGAGAACGGGGAGGCGGAGATGTTGATGAAGGCGGTCGCGCCGGCGACGGCTTGTTCCGCGAGCGGGTTGTGGGCGTAGACGTTCGTCGGCCACACGGACTCGTCGTTCCACGCGTCTTCGCAGATCGAGATCCCGAGCTTCTCTCCGCCGAGCGGGGTGACGAGGGCCTTGGGGGCCGAGGCGAAGTAGCGGGCCTCGTCGAAGACGTCGTACGTCGGGAGGAGCAGCTTGTGGTGTGTGGCGATGGTCTCGCCGCCCTTCAGGAGGACGGCCGCGTTCCAGAGCCTCTTGCCGGTCGGGGCCTCGCGCCGGAGGATCGTGCCCACGAGGATCGCGGTCTCCGGGGCCTCCCGCGACAGGTCTGCGACGCGGTCGAGCGCGCTCTCCGCGCGGTCGATGAACCACTCCTTCTCGAGAAGGTCCTGCGGCGGGTATCCGGTCAGGAAGAGCTCGGAGAACGCGACGAGGTCGGGGCACCGGTCGCGGAGCGACGCGAGCGCGTCCTCGAGCCGGGCAATGTTGCCGGCGAAGTCACCGACGGTGGTATTGAGCTGGGCGAGGGCGAGTCTCACGGACGTCTCCGGAAGTCGGGAGGGGTGCTTCATCACCGGGACTGAACGGACGCTCAGTTATTGGCGAAGGGGACCGCATCGTGCGACCCGAACCCCCTTCAGCCGCTCGGCTCGCCCATGATAACCGCTGCGTGAGGGGCGTTCCAGCGGTAACTGCACCCCCCGGAATCGCGCCTCAGGGCCCCGTCCGGGCCGCTTCCGGAGCTTCCCCGACGCGGGCGCATGTCTCTCCCCGTGGCATGCTCCTTGCTTCTAAATGAACACCACTCGGGTGCCTTTCCAAGGAGGGTGCGGACTGGGGTTTCCCCCGTTCGCCGCCGTAGCGCTCCAGACGCGCGACGCCATGACGTTCGGCTTCTTCGCGATCTGCGTGACGGCCGGTCTCGTGCTCGGCAGCGCGAACTTCGTTCTGTTCAAGGTCGTGGTCTCACGCCAGATCTCGCGGATCGTGCAGGGGATGCAGCACATCAACGAGTCGGTGGAGGTGGCCACTGACGGTGGGAAGGGATGTCGGGACGACTGCAAGCTCGAGGTGACCAGCAACGACCTCATCGGTGACGTCGCCGTCTCCTTCAACAGCATGACGGAGGCCATCAGCCGCCGTATCACCGTCGAAAGCACCGCGCGGAAACTCCTCGCGGAACTCTCAACGAGCTTCGAGCTAGACGTCGTGTCGCGGGAGATCCTCGAGGCGCTGGGGAATGTGTGCGGGGCGAAGGCCGGCGTGCTCTACGGCGACACGGGCAAGAAGCTCGAGCTTCTGCACAGCTACGGCATCGACCGCGGCAGGGACACCCCAGACCGTCTCGACGCTTCGCAGGGGCTCGCCGAGCGCGCCCTGGCGACCGGCGAGGTCGTGAGCGCGTCGCCGTCCCGGGACGGGCTGGAGTGGGTCAGCCTCTCGAGCCCGCTCGGTGGCTTCCGGCCGGAGTTGGTGCTGCTCGTTCCACTCATGGCCGAGCAGCGCGCGGTCGGTCTGGCGGTCGTGGCCTCGAGCGCCGAAGCACTCACCGACGAGCAGTGTCTGCTCGTCGACGCGATCAGGACGCAGGCCGCGCCGTACCTCCACACGGCGGTCCTCCATCAGAAGCTCCGGGATCTCGCCGCGATCGACGATCTCACGCGCGTTCTGAACCGCCGGTTCGGACTCAGACGCCTGAACGAGGAGTTCTCGCGCTCCGTCCGGCACGGCGTCCCGCTCAGCGTTCTCATGGTCGACATCGACCACTTCAAGTCGTTCAACGACTCGTTCGGACACGACGCGGGAGACGCAGTGCTCATTGCCGTTGCGGCCGGTCTCGAGAGGATGGTCCGGTCCGGGGACGTGGTCTGCCGCTACGGGGGAGAGGAGCTCATGATCGTGGCCCCCGGGATGGGCATGAACGACGCCGCCCAGGCCGCCGAGCGGCTGCGGCGTCTGGTTGAGACGACGCCGGTGCCGTGGCGTGACCAGACCATGCACGTCACGATCAGTGTCGGAGCAGCATCGTGGCCCGTCGTGCGAGCCTCGATCCCCGAGGAGCTCGTCACCTGCGCCGACCAGGCGCTCTATCACGCGAAGGACGCGGGCCGGAACCGAGTGTCGGTCCACCAGGGCGAGCGCGTCGTAGCGCTCGACGCGATGAACATGGACCACGAGAAGATCCCGGCGACGGGCCCGGCAACAGGCTCGCCGACAGGCTCGGTAACGATGTAGAAATCACCCCGCGGGCACGAAGCGCGGGCACATTGCAGAAGCAGCGAGGGGCGCCGGAGACCCGGTGCCCCTCTTCGCTTTATGCGATCACCTTGGTGTCGGTGGAGAGCTACTGCCTGGACGTGCCGAGCGGAGGGTCTGCGGCGGACGGTCGCCGGCGCCACGTTCTGTGGGCCGACCGTATTCCCCGCAGTCTCCGTACCCGCATGATGTTCCGCGGGCTCCTACTTGTTCTGGAAGACGCTGACGGGGATTCCGTCAGGGTCGAAGAAGAAGCCAAAGAAGCCGACGTTCGGGATCTCAGTCTTCGGCATGCCGACGCGCCCACCAGCAGCCTCGGCCTTCTTCATGGTCTCGTCGATGTCGTCGACGAGGTAGTAGACGCTGAGGGCAAAATGCGGCGCCTCGTCGGGCTTCTTCATCATGCCGCCGCCCGGGTCCTTGCCCGTGTTGATCATGGTGTAGCCCGGCATCTCGGTATCGCTGAACTCCCAGTCGAAGACCTTGCCGTAGAACTCCTTGGCCTTCTCGGGGTCGCTCACCATGAGCTCGAAATGGACGAGGGGGTTCGCCATGCTGTCACCTCCCGTGTGCTGGTGGGGGAGAGCGCTCATTCGACCGGGGTCGTCCGGAGCGCGCACCCGTGGAATGCGGACACCGTCTCGAACGGAAGCCCGAGCGCTCCCGTTCGGTCCTTCACCGCAGCACCGGTTGCGAGAAAGGACGAAGGAAGGGCGGGCGACGCGCTAACCCTCTTCCTCTTCTCCTCCGGCGCCGGATTGCCTCTCATAGTTTCTGATGACCATTGCGTGCGCTGGTTGCATGCCGAATCCGTCGTAGAACGACGCAAGCTCCGGGTCGCACGCGAGGTCGACCATGTAGAGGCCCTCGAACCTCTCCAGGAGCCTCCGGACGAGCTCGCGCCCGATGCCCCTCCCCTTGTACGGCGGGAGCACTTCGAGGAGCGGGATGTACGCGCTCAGGATTCCGTCCGTCACTGCCGTGACGAAGCCGACGATGTTCCCCGTCTCGTCGTCGAGCGCGAGTACGATCGCGCCGCTCGCCTCGAGGATCCTCATGTGTGTTCCGGGCGACGGAGGGTTCGGCCAGCCGACGAAGAACCCCGCGAGGTTCTCGGGTCCGATACCGTCGGTGCTGTCTGTGTAGCGGATCATGCCGGACTCCCATGAGCGGGTCCGCGTGTTGCGTGGCGCCGCGCTGCGCGGCCTCGCTGACCGCCTACGCGAACTTCCCGGCGATCCAGTCCCCGACGAAGTGCGTGGTCACGACGACGATCGCCGCGATGAGCAGATGCTCGCCGATGACTGCCCAGGGCCGGGTGTTCTGGCGGCGCGCCAGGCGGTAGCTTACGACGGCGAGGACCGTGAACCCCCAGGCGGCGCTCACGAGGATCGCGGTCGGCAGGTCGAAGAGGAAGATCGGCACGAGGAACGTGAGGGAGAACGCGAA
>JALGVN010000328.1 GCA_025774645.1 bacterium | reverse complement strand
CCCGGATCGACACCCGGAAGACGCGAGGCGAGAGCCCCCGCTCGTCAGAGTCCTCGATCCCGGGAGACCTCGCAACGCGGCCGTCGGCATGAACCTCGGCCTGGAACCAGAAGCTGCCGGCCTCCTTGAACTCGAAAACGGGACCGCCCAACCTCCAGGACAGATTCCGGAGCGGTCTCATGATCCGTTCCCAGAACCCGACCCTGCCGATCACCCTGAACGGCTCGATCTCCCAACGGTCGCGGAACTCGGTGATCTCGACGCGCTCGTAGAGGATGCGGTCGTAGCCCGACCACTGGTGCGCGCCGTTCGCCGCGCGCCTGGCGTTCGAGTACCTCCGGGAGAGCTCGGGGAGCACGCGGTACCAGCGGATCGACGCGTCTGGGACCTCGTCGACTTTGAGGAGAACCCGCTCGCCCTTGAGCGGGTAGATCGCGCTCCGCTCCGTCCACGCACCTTCATCCACGCGAGACTGGATGACGACGGACGCGCCCGACGCGGACACTGCACAGAGCGTGATCGCGATGGCGATGGTCCCGAGCGCGTGACGCGCCCGGTGTGTTCGACGGACTTCGGTGGGCAAGAGCCACCCCTTTCCGCCGACGGGGAGGCTGAGAGTAGTACAGCGCGCGCCCGCGCGCAAGAGCTGCCGCTGCGTTCCCTACCGAGGTCGCGAGACGGCCGCCAGAGGGCTCCTCTCGCCTCTCCCGCGACGGTCTTGCCGATCAAGGCGGTCTCTCTTGTGGAGGCATAAGAAGAGCGCCGGCAGGACGCCGGCGCTCAGGATTACACTCGCGATCTCTTGTGTGGACTCTCCCCCTCTGGCTCACGAGGGTTCCTACCGTCCTTCGATCCTCACTCGGTTCACCCCGCCCGCGTGGCACTCGGAGAGCATGCGGTCCGCTCGCTGGAGAAGTGACTCGACGGTGTCGCCGCGACGGGCGACCGCTCCGCCGATCGACGCGCCGATCCTGATCTGCACGCCGGTCCCGGAGATCTCCGTCTTCCGCACGAGGATGCGGAGCCTCTCGGCGGCCTTCTTCAGCCCCGACCGCCCCACGTTCCTCACGATCCCGAAGAGCTCTGTTGAGCTCCACCGCCCGAGCGCGTCCATCGGACGCGAGCAGTGGACGATCGTCCCGGCGACGGCGCGGACCATCTCGTCACCGAGCTCCGGACCGTGCTCGGTCCGCACCTTCTTGAGGCCGTCGAGACCCAGGAAGAGGACGCCGAACGGCCGGCCGAACTTGTCGAACTCGGCGAGCCGGACCGACAGCTCGTCCTCGAGGTAGCGCCTGTTGGGAAGGCACGTGACGGGGTCGAGGAGCATGGAATCGCCGGCCGAGTCGAAGCGGTCCCCGGAGGCGACCCGCCTCGAGTTCTCCGTGAAGGTCTGGATGACGCCGGTGATGTCTCCGCCGTTCGAACCCTCGCGGACGGCGGCCACGTGGACCATGACGGGGACGCGGTGCCCGTCCTTGCAGCGGACGAGCGTCGACGCCTCGCGCGAGCGGCCGTCCTCGAGCGTCGCCATGAGGGGGCAGTCGCCCTCGCAGAGACACTCGTCTTCGCTACCGGTGCACGCGAGGAGGTTGTCGGCGCACCGGCGGCCGACCACGTCCGCACTCGCGAACCCGGTGAGCTGCTCGGCGGTCCTGTTCCAGTAGCTGATCGTCAGGTCCCGGCCGATGTAGCAGACGCCTTCCGGAAGCTGATCGAGCACGGTCTGGCAGATGTCCGTCTTTGCCATGGTCACACACTCCCTCTCGCGCGTTCCGTGTCGGGACGGCGCACACCGTAGTGGCTGCGAGCCCTCGCGGGTTTCCAGTCAGGCGACCATAGTGCATGGACCATGCCATCCGTTGGGGAGGGAGCCGGCGCCCGTTCCGGTGCAGAGGCTCCTCTCTCACCCGGTATCACCCTCGTCATCTCGCGAGCTCCTCAACCGGCGAGCCGGGCCCCAGGAGTCTGTTGAGACCCGCTGGTCCGCCCCCTGAGAAGCTGCTTGTCTGACTGAGTGTCAGGCTGTATACGGGCTCAGGTTGCCAGCCATGTCTCAGCATGAGCGGTGTGTCCACTCAGGCCACACTCATGAAAGGAGGCACAAGTGATGATGCGTGACAGAGCGCTGATGTGCGCGGCTCTTCTGGTTCCCGACGCCCTCTGCATCAAGTTCGCGACACACGTCGTGACCGGCGACCTTGTGGGCGTCCTCCTCTTCTGCGAGTGCGGGGCAACGCCTGTCGAGACCGCGACGTGGTCGGCAGTGAAGTCACTCTACAGACCGTAGACAGCGTTGCCGCCCTGGCGGCAGCCGTCCCGGCCATGGCCGCATGTCAACAAGAACCGGGCCGCCTCCCCTTGGGAAACGGCCCGGTTCGCACTTCTCGGCTGACCCACCCGGCAGAACGCCGGACGGCCCATCCGCTCGCTAGTACATCCCGCCGCCCGGCATGGCCGGCGGCGACTTCTCTTCTTCCTT
>JALGVN010000327.1 GCA_025774645.1 bacterium | reverse complement strand
CACGACGTGGACGTCGCGGGGTTCAACACGGCGCTCGCCGGAGCCGTGTTCGTCGGGGAGACGTGGCCGACAGACCCGGTCATCGTCGTTCTCCGCTACCTCGGGCACTACAACGTGAGCGACCTCTCGTTGGTCAAACATGATGTGAGCGGCGAGAACCCCTCGGCGACGACCATCACGGTCATCCGTGAGGGGCTCCTCGACGATTCGGTCCGCGCCATATGGGACGAGATCGCCCTGTCGCGACTGGGCGACGGGACCTGGCGCATCGAGGAGGCGCGACGGGCGTACCGCTGCTGGAGAGGCGAGCAGACCGTGTCGTATGAAGCGGAGCCCTGCCCGTAGACACGCGCCTGCCCGGTCGCCTCGCTGTCGAATCCAGGGGGACAACGTGCAATTCATCGGAACGGATCAGCTGATCAAGATCCTCCAGATGTCGATCGCGCCGGTCGCGCTCGTCTCGGGAGTGGGGCTCCTGCTCCTCTCGATGACGAACCGCCTCGGGCGGACGATCGACCGAACGCGCGAGCTCTCCGAGCGCGCTCGGGCGGAGGACAAGGACGAACAGGAACGGGTCTCGGTTCAGATACGGATCCTCTATCGGCGATCTAAGATCCTGAGGGCCTCGATCATCCTCGCCGCGCTGAGCATCCTCCTTACGAGTGTCATCGTGTTCTGTCTCTTCGCGATGTACCTGTTCCATGCGAGGCTCCACGTCCTCGTGCTCAGCCTCTGGACGCTCGGAATCGGGTGTCTCGTGCTCTCGCTCGTGTTCTTCATTCACGACATCACCCTGAACCTGCAGGCTCTCGGGCTCATCGTGCGCGAGCACGTCGGGACCCCTCCGGCCGAATAGGCAGGCGTCTCCCGTGTATAGAGAGCAGGAGGGAGGACCGCGCAGATGGGCGGAGCGGGAGCGGCGGCCGCAGCGGCAGCCAAGCGGCGCAGGGAGCAGGAGGAGGAACGGATGACGGCCTACGGCAAGGGCGACCTCGACGGCTGGGAGTTCAAGATCGTACGGTCGGTCGGCAATCGGTTCAAGAAACGTGAGGTGCTCGACGGGCTCTGCCGCGAGGAGGCGACGGCCGGCTGGGAGATGATCGAGAAGCTGGACAACTCGCGCATTCGGTTCAAACGCCGCACGGACAGGCGCGTCGCCGACCCGCAGATGCCGATCGATCCATACAGGACGCACGTCGGCATCAGCGAGGGCGGACTGGTGGCCTTGATCTTGGGAGTCATCGCGTTCGGGATGGGCGTTCTGTTTCTGCTCCTGGAGGTCTGGAAGTAGGAGGTCGCTGTGGCGTCCCCTCTCTCGAAGAAGCTCCGCATCCACGCGGGTCACCGGATGCGAGTCATCAACGCACCGAAGGGGTACCTCAGGCAGCTCGGCGAACTCCCCGAGGACGCGAAAGTCGTTCACAAGGGGCACGACGCCTGCGATTTCGTGCACCTGTTCGTTCGCAGCATCGCCGAGCTCGAGGAACTCGCGCCCGAAGCCGTCAGGGCGGTGAAGCCCGACGGCATCTTCTGGATCTCCTACCCGAAGGTCAGCTCCGGGGTACAGACCGACATCACGCGCGAAGCCGGCTGGAAGGTCATGTCGTCGTACGGCATGCGTCCCGTGGCACAGGTCGCGATCGATGGCGTCTGGTCCGCGCTTCGGTTCAGACCGAAGGAACCCAGGGGGAGGTGACCGTGCGCCTTCGAATCACGTGGATCGTCGTCGTGTGCGCGCTGGCGTTCGCGTTCGTTGCATTCACGAGGACCTCGGCCGGCACTGCGGTCCTCAAGTCGAGATCCCACTTCATCGAGTCGGACGTTGATGCGCGCGTCCTCTACGAGCCCGGGGCAGAGGCCATGGGGACGGCGATCGCGGCATACCTCCCAGAAGCGATCGCGCACATCGAGGCGGTGCACGGTCGCCCGTTCGCGAAGCCGGTCAACGTGTACGTCTGCGCGACGCAGGGGAGCTTCAACAAATACACCGCCGCTCCGCCCCAGGGGGGCGCGAGGGGCTCGGCGCTCGCCGACGCGTGGATCGCCCCGCGCGCCTTCTCGTTCCACGGAGTCGACACTCACCGCGGTAGCCTCAAACACGAGCTCTCTCACCTGCACGTGCGTCAGCGCCTGGGATTCGTGCGCACAAAGGCGAACGTGCCGACGTGGTTCCACGAGGGGCTGTCGGACATTGCCTCGGGCGTCGGCGGGGAGACGGTGACCGACGACCAAGCGATCGGGGCGCTTCTGGACGGCTACAGGCTCGTACCGGACGACGTGGGCTCGTTCTGGCGGATGACGAACGTCAACGACTACGGGATGAACTTCCACATGGTCCACGCCCAGTCGAGGCTCTTCACCGCGCATCTGCGCGACGCCGACCCTGAGGTCTTCCGGTCGTTCGTGGCGGCCGTCGAGGACGGCGAGCGGTTCGCGCACGCGTTCGAGACTGCGTTCGGCGCTAATGTCGCGGGGAAGTGGGAGG
>JALGVN010000326.1 GCA_025774645.1 bacterium | reverse complement strand
ACCGTCACATCGAGGCCCGCCGGCACATCGAGGAGTGGCCGCGCCGAGATCCTCAGGGGACCGGCGTCTACACCCACATGGAGGAGCATCAGGGAGTCGTCGTCGTAGACGACGCCGCGGTCGCGGCCGAACAGCACCCCAGGGTCTTCGTCCGACCGTCCCGGCGCGCGGGCCAGCCGGTACCGGCCGTTCGGCGGAGGGAGCGCGAGGCTCGCCTCGAGGCTCATGCCCTCGTACCCGATGGCGGAGAGCACGTTCCCCTGGAGCGCGACCACGAGGAACTCGGTCCCACTTCCGCGTACCCGCGGGAGCCGCACGGCGCAGATGCCGTCGACGGACCGTCGGTCGGGCAGCCGCATGCTCCTGACGAAGACCTCGTCGCCGCTGTCGAGGAACGCCACGACGGAACCGTCAGCCAGACCCACGATGAGATGGTCGCGGTTCCCCGGTCCCCGCTCGACCGTGCAGGCGCTCGTCGGGAGAGCCGTCGTGACGGGAAGGAGCGCCCTCTCCATGAGTTCCGGCATCGGAACGGCGTGGGCCGGAAGCCAAAGGACGATCACCATCATGAGCGAATACAGAGCTCTACTCATCGAGCGTCACCTTGAAGATGAAGAACCCCCGAGTGCTGCTGAACAGAAGCTCGTCGACCCCGTCACCGTCCACGTCGTGGAAAGCGGCGTGGATCTTGAGCGAGGCCGGCGAGTCGTAGGGTGCGTATGGAATGCCGAGGGAGTCCCGGTGCACGACGCACCGCGCTTCTTCCTCGAGGGAACTGCCGAGGATCACGATGTCTCCGCGCGGTGGGAAGAACCCCGCTCGCGCGGTGGGACTCCACCGCACCAGTGCGGAAGCAGTGGCGAGACACACGATCTCGAGCTCACCGTCTCCGTCGAGATCGTACGACGCGAGAGGGATCAGGAGAGCTCTGTAGCGCTCGATCTTGAGCTTCCTGATGTCGGGCACGACCTCGCCTCGGAAGTTCGTCCAGTTCAGCACACTACGGAAGTCCACGGTGTCGGTGGCGCTTGCGACGATCTCGAGGTCGCCGTCCATCATGAGAACCTGGGCCCCGGGCGCGCCGGTCACGATCTCATCGGCGCCGTCGCCGTCGAAGTCAGCGACCGTGATCCCGTACAGACTGCCGAGATCCGATCTCTCGGCGAGAGTCTCGCCGTCCCCCGAGATCACCGCGGCGTGGCCCATGTGTTTGTATCTCGTGCTCGCGCAGACGGCGACGACGTCGAGATCCCCGTCTCCGGTAACATCGGCGATGGCTGCCGAGACACCTATGAAGACGCCCACGAAACGCTTCAGCCACAACAGATATCCCCGCCGGTCGAGACACTGGACGTAGCTCGTCCCGGCGTCCGTGGTGCCATCGCCACTGACGCCGTTCTCCGGGTTGTAGTACTGGACGAGAAACTCATCTGCTCCGTCCGAGTTCATATCTCCGGCCATCACGCGCACGATCGACGGGCCGGTTCTCCGGCTCCACGAAACGTACCCGGTCTCGAGGTCCACAGAGAAGAGGCCCCGGTATCCGCCCTCGATGTCATCGGTCCGGCGAAGCTCCCTCTTCTCCCCCTCCGGGAGCACGGGCTGATCGAAGAGGATGTAGTACTGATCTGCGTTGTGGAACCCGCCGTCGGTGTAAGCAATCGCTCGTCCTTCGTGCTCGCCCTGGAAAATGCTCGAATCGTCAGCGGTGAAGAGAGGATCGATCGGAACTCGGAAACGCTCAGGCTCTCCGGGAACACCGGCGATGAGTCTCGACTCCACGCACAGACTCTCTCCTCGCGCTGCCGCACGGAGAGCACGCATGAATCCGTCTCTGCGGATGATCTTCGGTTCACGAGCGTAGTTGTGCCGGAAGAGGTAGCGCCTGTCGTGGCGGTGGGCGGGGCTCGCCTGTTCGTACCATACGTTCGGGTGCCAGATCAGAAGCTCGGGGTCGGGCCATCTCGATGCTGTCGGCCCGACCAACCAGTGGTCGGGCATCGCAGCGAGTGTGTCACCCCGCGCGTCCATGAGGGTCGTTCCGATCCGGCGGATGGGATGCTCACGCGTGTAGTATGCGGCTGCGAAGAGGGTTCCCCTCTCGTCGTCCTCCCCGCAGATCGCGTAGGGGGTGCTGTGGTGAGGAATGACGCTCAGGAGTTCGAGCGTGTAGTTGTCGCCGGCGGGGGGATTCGAGCCGGGTGTGTGATATGCCCCGGTGGTGCTCCAACCGCCGACCGTCTCGAGAGGTGCACTGGCGGGACGGGTGCCGGCCAGGGCGATCGCGAGGGCCGCACCGAGGGCCACGGTCAATCCGAGAATCCAGAGGGCTCCGTTGCGGGAGGCTGTTGGTCGCGACATGCCGAGGAACTCCGCTGAGCAGGGAAGCGGCAGGACTCCGCAGGACGACAACAGTTCATTGTAGCAGGATTGAGTGCCGGTCGGCAACTATAGCTCCTCAATGGTGTGAACAATTCATTGAGGGCAG
>JALGVN010000006.1 GCA_025774645.1 bacterium | reverse complement strand
GCTCGTTCGCGCGGAACGTGAACCGCGTCCTCAGGGCGAAGACCGCCGTCGTGCTCGCGTCCGTCGTTCTGGTCATCGTCGCGTGGTGGTTCGGCAAGCACCATCTCCCGCGGTTCCTCCTGCCGGCGATGGCGCTCGCGACCGTCCCGGCGTCGCTCGTCTTCGACGCTGTCCGCGGCCGAGCGCGCGTGGCGCTGTACGTGGTCCTTGCCGTCGCAGTTCTCTTCTCCGCCGCGGAGACCCTCCGGGTCGCGTTCCTCGACGACGACGTGACGTGGTCGCACCACCACGGCGTGACACGCGAGGAGTTCTATCACGTTCCCGACGCCATCCACGAGCTCCCCGTCGGCACTCGGATTCTCCTCCTTCAGCCGACGGTCCACAACTTCTACCAGACGTTCCGCTATCCGCTGATCGGCTCGCTCCCGGGGAACGAGGTCCTCATGGAGGAGGACGCCGGGATCGATTTCGACATCAAGAACGAGGGCGCGCTCGGGGCGTACCGCGATCTCGTCGACGCCGACATCGAGTACGTCTTCATGAGGACGATAGGCGTCAAGCCCTACGAGACGTGGTTCGACGACTTCCCGGAGCTCTACGAGAGGGTGGTGGACACGACCGAGCGGAGCTACCCGTGGTACCGCGTCAGCATCGCCGTCACGCCCGAGGGAGAGGTGCTGGGCGGCGGCACGGTCGTCACGAAGATGTACCGCGTCATCTCGGGGCCCGGCCGGTAGGCGGCAGGCTCGTCTCGGCTCGCAGTCGAGGAGGTTCGCGTGGACACAGGATACTACTCATCCAGAACGGGCAAGCTGCTCCGCGATCTCGAGGTGACGGCGAAGCTGGCGCGGGGGTACGTGGCCGAGCGCTACGGCGAGGCGTACGCGGACGAACTCTCGCGCGACGCGCGGGAGGAGTACGAGGCGATCATCCCGCTGATCCCGCGCGTTCGGGGCGCGATGGCGGGTGCGCTCAATGCGTTCCTTCGCATCACCGCCCAGGAGGTGGCAGTCTACCGGGCCATGAAGAGACACGGGAAGACAGCCGGAGAGGCATGGGAAGTTTGCCAGGAGGCGATCCGGCTCAGGATGGAGAAGTTCCCCAGGTGGAAGGCCGGATTGCTCACGCGGGTGATGTACTCGCGTCCGGTCCTGCGACGGATGCGGCGGCGCGCGGAGGCCAAGGAGCGGCTCCGCTTCGGCGACTTCGAGGTGGGGTACGTCATGGGCAGTGGGGACGACTTCGACTGGGGCGTCGACTACCTGGGCTGCGGGAATCTGGAGCTCGTCAAGAACCTGGGAGCGGAGGAGTTCGCGCCGTACGTCTGCATGTCCGACATTCCGCTGGGGCACGCGCTCGGCTGGGGTCTCATCCGCACCCAGACGCTGGCGGACGGCTGCGATTCCTGTGATTTCCGCTTCAAGAGGGGCGCGGCGGTGCGAATCTCCTCGAAGACTCCCGCGGTGCAGGCCACGATCGACAGGATCGCCGGGCTCCCGGACTCGGAGTGAGGTCCTCCAGCCTGAGTGCGCTTCGTGCAGCTCGCTCAGCGCTCGCATGATGAATCACCTGCCCCTTCCCACCGCCTGGAGATCGGAATCCACTCCCCGTCCCGTGAATCCCTACTAATGAAGGGAGTGTTCGCCCGGCGATGCGCTGAGGCGCACGGGCAGCGCTTAAGGGACCACGGGAGGCAGGGAAATGGCACGAACAAGCCGGCACGCGCTCCGAACGGTTCTTCTGGCCCTGACCGCGGCGGCGGCCGCAGGGATCGCGCAGGGGTCCGTCACCTTCGAGGCGATCCTCGACGAGTTGCAGATGGTGCCGCCTTCGGGCTCGCCCGCGACCGGCACGGCGGTGCTGGTCCTGAACGACGCCCAGACGGAGGTGGCCTACACCATCACCTACTCCGGGCTCGAGGGTGTGGAGACCGACGCGCATTTCCACAACGCGGGGCCCGGTCAGAACGGCAGCGTGGTGCACTTCCTGCCGGCCGGCAACCCGAAGGCCGGGATCTGGAACATCACGGTGCACGACGTGGCCGAGCTCTTCGCCGGACGCATCTACGTGAACATCCACACCACCCTCTATCCAGGAGGCGAGATCCGCGGGGACATCATGGAGTCGGTCGCAGCCGCCCCCGACGACCGTCTGAGCTGGAGCCGCATCAAGGCTCTCTATCAGTAGAGGGCGCGCAGCTGGGGGCGTCTTCCCCACGCAGGACGCTGATTCCCCATTCCGGCCGGGTCCGGGACGGTGCTCATCCCGCCGCCGTATCCGGCCGCGCGCTTGCCTTGCCTCATCCCCGCAGGTAAGATGGGTGACTCGCGAAGGAACAGCCAGGTAGAGCCCGCCGGGCCGGCAGCTGGAGCCGTGAGCGGGCCCGATTCACGTTCTGGGGGGCCTGCGCCGCGGATTCGGGCGGGCCGGCCGGCGGACGGGTGGTCATGGCGGCGCGTCTGGTCATACGTGGGGTCGTCCAGGGGGTCGGGATGCGGCCCTTCGTCTACCGTCTCGCGCACCGGCACGGGATCTCCGGCTGGGTGGTGAACTCGAGCCGAGGGGTCATCATCGAGGCCGAGGCGGCCGACGACGACATGGACGCCTTCGCGCGCGCGCTCGAGGAGGAAGCTCCGCCGCTCGCCAGGATCGGGAGCGTCGAGCGCGAGACGATCGAGCCGCAGGGCTTCTCCGGCTTCGAGATCCGGAAGAGCCACTCAGAGCAAGAGGAGAGCACGCTCATATGCCCGGACGTCGCGATCTGTCCGGACTGCCTGAACGAGTTCCTCGATCCCTCTGACCGCCGCCACCACTATCCGTTCATCAACTGTACCAACTGCGGTCCCCGCTACTCGATCATCGAGGGGACTCCTTACGACAGGCCGAAGACGTCGATGAAGCACTTCAAGATGTGCGATCACTGCCAGCACGAGTACGACGATCCGCTCGACCGGCGGTTCCACGCGCAGCCGAACGCGTGCGGTGACTGCGGACCCAGGCTCGATCTCGTGCTCCCGGTCGATCCGTCGACGGGGACCGCCGAGCTCGTGCTCGGCAGGAGCTACGTGCGGATGCCGGACGACGTCGCAGCGGCGGCGGAGGAAGACCCGGTCGTCGCAGCGCGGTGGCTCCTCAAGAAGGGCGCGATCATCGGCGTGCGCGGACTCGGAGGCTTCCACATCGCCGCGAGCGCCGGGATCGACTCGACCGTCCGCGCGCTCCGCGAGAAGAAGGACAGGCCGGCGAAACCGTTCGCGATCATGTGCAGGAACGTCGACGTCGTCCGGGGACTCGCGCACGTGAGCGCGCTCGAGGAAGAGACTCTCGCCGGCCCGTGGAGCCCGATCGTCCTTCTGAAGAAGAGGGAGGACCTTGACGGGGTGGCAGGAGACGCGGTCGCGGACTCGCGGCGGGTCTCGCCGGGGATCGCGCCGCGGAATTCGTATCTGGGGGTGATGCTTCCCTACGCACCGGTGCACCACCTTCTCTTCGACGACGACCTCGAGGTCCTGATCATGACGAGCGCGAACGAGGCGGGGGAGCCGATCGTCGCCGACGTCGCGGAGGCGCGTGAGCGCCTGCCCGGGATCACGCGGACCTTCCTCGATCACGACCGGGACATCGTCAACAGGAACGACGACTCGATCGTCTTCGTCGAGGCCGACCGTCTGATGATGTCGCGTCGCTCCCGCGGCTTCGCGCCGTATCCGATCGAGCTCGGGATCGAGACGCGCGAGGTCCTCGCGTGCGGAACCGAGCTCAAGAATACGTTCACGCTCCTTCGCGACGGGTGGGCGTTCGTGAGCCCTCACGTCGGCGATCTCGCGAACCAGGCCACGCTCGAGTTCTACGAGGAGACGGTCGACAAGTTCATGGACTGGTTCCGCGTGAACCCGGGAGTCGTCGCGCACGACCTCCACCCGGACTACCTCGCGACTCGCTACGCGAAGCGCTTCGGCGCCACGCACGACGCCGCGGTCGAGCTTGTCGGCGTCCAGCATCACCACGCGCACATAGCGTCCGTGATGCTCGAGAACGGCGTCAGGGAACCCGTCATCGGGCTCGCGCTCGACGGCACGGGGTACGGGACCGACGGCGCGATCTGGGGCTGCGAGTTTCTCGTGGCCGACAGCCTCGACTTCGAGAGGGCCGGGTACTTGAAGTACGTGCCGCTTCCCGGTGGCGACGCGGCGATCCGCCACCCGTACAGGGTCGCGCTCTCGCACATTCACGCCGCGGGGGTGGCCTCCGGTGGAGGTCTCACGGATCTCGGACGCGCGCTCTTCCCGGACGTCCCGGGAGGGGAGCTCGACCTCGTCGTCCAGCAGATAGAGAAGCGGGTGAACTGCATCGACACGTCGAGCGCCGGGCGGCTCTTCGACGCGGTCTCGGCGATGACAGGAGTCTGTTCCGAGATCAGCTACGAGGCGCAGGCCGCGATCGAGCTCGAGTCGCTCATCGAGCGGCCGTCGGACAGGGCCTACCCGTTCGAGATCGCGGAGGAGGACGGGAGGCTCGTCGTCGACGCCGCTTCGATCGTGCGGGCCGTTCTGGCCGACGTGAAGAGCGGAGTGCCGAAGCGAGAGATCTCTGCCGCCTTCCACGGAACGGTCGTGCGGTTCTGCCGGGACGTGGCGGGCCGTCTCTCGGAAGAGCGTCGCATCCGGAACGTCGCCCTCGCCGGCGGCGTCTTCCAGAACAGGTTCCTCCTGAGGTCGCTCGTCGGCGCCCTCGAGGAGGACGGACTCACGGTGCTCCTCCACAGGGAGGTCCCGACCAACGACGGGGGCGTCTCACTCGGCCAGGCGGCCGTGGCGAACGCCCGCACCCTCGCAGGCTGGACATCTCCGGCGACAGACTAGGAAGCGTGGTCTATCATGTGTCTCGCAGTGCCGGGCAGGATCATCGAGATCGACGGGCAGACCGCGAAGGTGGACTTCGGCGGCATCACGCGTGAGGCGAACGTGATGCTCATCGAGGATGCCTCGGTGGGTGAGTACGTCCTCATCCACGCCGGCTTCGCGATCCAGCGCCTGAACGCCGAGGAGGCCGAGGAGACCCTCCGTCTCTTCGGCGAGCTCGCGCGGGCCCTCGAGGAAGAGGACGAGAGGAAGAAGTGAGCACGTTCTTCGATCACGAGGCGTTCCGCTCCGAGCCGGAAGCGACGGCGCTCGTCTCGCGCATCCACGAGCTCCTGCGCGAGAAGCTCAAAGGCGAGCCGGTCTCCCTCATGGAGGTCTGCGGAACGCACACCGTCGCGATCTCGCGTGCGGGCATCCGCTCGCTCATGCCGGGCGGGCTCAAGCTCCTGTCCGGTCCCGGCTGTCCCGTCTGCGTGACGCCCCTCGCGGAGATCGACCGCGCCATCGCCGCGTCGAGGCTCCAGGGCGTGATCCTCACGACGTTCGGCGACATGATGCGCGTCCCAGGTTCCGAGTCGACCCTCGAGAGGGAGAAGGCGGAGGGCGCCGACGTGCGCATCCTCTACGGCCCCCTCCAGGCGATCGAGATCGCCGAAGAGAACCCCGAAAGCCAGGTCGTCTTCGTGGGCGTCGGGTTCGAGACGACCTCGCCCACGATCGCCGCGACGGTCGTCGAGGCCGCGCGGCGCGGGGTTACGAACCTCTCGGTCTTCCCGTTCTTCAAGACGGTCCCGCGCGCGCTCGACATGCTGGCGCGCGTCCCCGGCCGGCCGCTCGACGGGTACATCTGCCCGGGGCACGTCAGCGCGATCATCGGTTCCGGCGCCTACGAGCCGACCGCGACCGAACACAACATACCGTGTGTCGTGACCGGGTTCGAGCCGCTCGACATCCTGGCCGGGATCGTGATGCTCCTCGAGCAGGTCGCGATCGTCCGCGCCGGCGGGAGAGCGAAGGTCGAGACGCAGTACTCCCGTGCGGTCACGCGTGAGGGCAACCCGGCGGCTCTCGCGATCATCGCCGACGTCTTCGAGGAGTGCGACGCGGAGTGGCGCGAGATCGGTGTGATCCCCATGAGCGGCCACGAATTCAGTGAGCGTTATCGCTCGTTCGACGCTCGCGACCGCATCGACGTCGAAGTCCCGAAATCCGCCGGCCCGTCCGGCTGCATTTGCGGCGAGATCATGCTGGGTCAGAAGACCCCGACCGACTGCCCGCTCTTCGCGGGAAGGTGCACGCCGCGCGAGGCGGTCGGACCGTGCATGGTGTCGACCGAAGGCGCCTGCGCCGCGTTCTACAAGTACGATCGGCAGACCACGGAGGCTCCGTGAAGCGCGACGGGAAGATCAGACTGGCCCACGGAAGCGGTGGGGCGTTGATGCACGAGCTCATCTCCGAGGTCATCGTCGCCAGGCTCGGGAACCCCGTCCTCGACGCGCTCGACGACGCGGCGGACCTCGCGGACCTGACCGGCGCGACCATCGGCAGGGGCCGCATCGCGCTCACGACCGACTCGTACGTCGTCCAACCGCTCTTCTTCCCGGGGGGTGACATCGGCAAGCTCGCGGTCGCCGGAACCGTCAACGACCTGTCCATGAAGGGGGCGAAGCCCCGGTACCTGACTCTGGGGCTCGTCGTCGAGGAAGGGTTCGCGATCGCCGATCTCGAACGCATCCTCGAGTCGATCGCAAGCACGGCCGAGGCTGCCGGCGTCGCGATCGCCGCGGGCGACACGAAGGTCGTCGAGCACGGGACCGTCGGAGGCGTCATCCTGAACACCGCGGGCGTCGGCGTGATTCCCGAGGGCGTCACGATCTCGGGGGAGAGGGCGGCCGACGGCGACGCCGTCATCGTATCGGGGACGCTCGGCGATCACGAGACGGCGATCCTCGTCGCGCGCGAGGAGCTCAACCTGGACGAAGTGATCGAGAGCGACTGCGCGTGTCTGAACGGCCTCGTCGACGTCGTGCTCGAGGCGTGCCCCGAGGTGCACGTTCTGCGCGACCCGACCCGAGGCGGGCTCGGGACCACGCTGAACGAGATCGCGTCGCGAGCGGACGTCGGGATCACGATCGACGAGCGGACGATTCCGGTCGAGCGCAAGGTGAAGACGGTCTGCGACATCCTCGGGTTCGACCCGATCTACATGGCGAACGAGGGCAAGGCCGTCGTCGTCGCGCCCGGAAGCGACGCGGGCGCCATCGTCGATGCGATGCGCGCGCACCCGCTCGGGAGGGACGCCGCCGTCATCGGGCAGGTCGGAGGCAGGAAGGGTGTCTACCTCCGCACCGCGGTGGGCGGAACGCGGCCGATCGTGATGCTCGAGGGCGTCCAGCTCCCGCGCATCTGCTAGACGGGCCCGCACCGGTCCCGCGGCGGGCGCGCCGGGTCCGACGGGCGACGTCCGGTTACGTTGAGGGGAACCACTTGCACGAGCTTTCCATCTGCCAGAGCATGATCAGGATCGTTGACTCGACGATGGAGCAGCACCCGGGTGCGAAGCTCCAGAAGATCTTCCTCGAGATCGGGAAGGGCGCGACGATCGAACCGATCCTCCTCAAGGACGCGTTCGCCATCGTCACGAGCGGCGGGCCGTACGAGGGGGCGGAGCTCGTCATCGACGAGATTCCGATCGTCGGCAAGTGCCGCGACTGCGGCGAGAGCTTTCGGTACGAGGAGATAGCATTCGGCTGCCCCAACTGCGACTCGCGGTCCGTCAGCATCGAGAGCGGGCTCGAGCTCAACATCAAGCAGCTTGAGATCGATGAAGCGAACGGGGGGACCAAGACATGACCAAGGTGGACATCGAGAGAAAGATCCAGGACGAGAACGACCGGATCGCCGCCGGGAACCGGAGGACCTTCACGGACGCGGGTGTCCTCGTTCTGAACATCATCAGTTCCCCAGGCTCGGGGAAGACGACGCTCCTTGAGTCGACGCTCGACCGGATTGCCGGTGAGATGAACGTGCTCGTGATCGAGGGAGACGTGAGCACCGAGCGCGACATGGACCGGGTGCGGGCCAGGGGCGCGGGCGGGATCCAGATCAACACGGGGGGCGGCTGCCACCTCTCCGCCGGGATGATCGCGGAGGTCCTCGGCGGTCTCGACCTCGAGTCGGCCGACATCGTGTTCATCGAGAACGTCGGGAACCTCATCTGTCCGTCGACCTACGACCTCGGCGAGGACGTCCGAATGGTCCTCCTCTCGACGACCGAAGGCGACGACAAGCCCATGAAGTACCCGGCGATCTTCCTCGAGGCGAGCCTGGCGATCCTGAACAAGATCGATCTCCTCGAGCATCTCCCGTTCGACATCGAGAAGGTGCAGAAGGAGATCGAGGTCCTGAACCCGAACTGCGAGATCCTCCGCCTCTCCGCCCTCAAGGGCGACGGGATGGACGCGTGGATCGACTGGATCCGCGCGAAGATCGCGGAGAAGAAGGGAAGTTCCTAGTGCACGCACTCGCATGGTGGGGTATCGCGCTCGCGGCGATCGTGCTCGCGATGTTCGACCCGCGCTTCAGGAAGTGGCTCGCGTCGATGCAGACCGCGATCACTCTTCTCGCCGTCCTCGCCGCGCTCTCGATGGCCGGAGTCCTGATCGGCCAGAACCTCCCGCTCGAGGCGTACGTCGGCAAACACGGTCCCGGTCTCGGCGCGTTCATCGTGCGCTCGGGTCTCTCGAACGTGTTCGGCGCGTGGTACTTCCTCATCATCGTCACCCTGCTCGGTGTCTCCGTCATCACGTGTTCGTTCGTCCGGATCGCGCGACTCGTCCGGACTCCCTCGGGTCTCAGGATCGGGAAGCTCGGGTCGCTCCTCACGCACATCTCGATCGTGGTCGTGCTCGTGGGCGGGCTCGTGACTGCGCTCACGGGGTTCCGCGTTCCGGCCGAGCGCTTCCTGTCCGCGGGCGATGCGATCGTCGTTCCCGAGGGCGGGTACTCTCTCAGGGTCGACGCGGCGCGGACCGAGTTCAACGACAGGGGGATGCTCTCGGAGTACGTCTCCGAGGTCACCGTGATCGAAGACGGACGGGATCTCCTCTCGCAGCGGATCGAGGTGAACCACCCGCTCGTTCACAACGGGGTCGGCGTCTATCAGTTTGAGATGCTCCCCTCCGCGACGAGCATCGAGAGCACGGTGCTCGGCGTCTTCGTGACGACGCCGCACGGCGAGCGCGGACCGTTCGACGTCGTCGCGGCCTTCGGCGAGGAAGTCGAGGTTCCGAACACGGCCTACTCCGTCAAAGTGCTGGAATTCCTGGCACACTTCACCTACGATATCGAAAGCCGAACCGCCGCGCTTGCCTCCGTGTGGCACGACAACCCGGCGGTTCTGGTTCAGTTGTCCGAGGACGGCGAAGTCCTCGGTGAGCAGTGGGTCTTCGCAGCCTTCCCGGCACACGACGACGGCGGGCTCCCGTGCCGGTTCGTCCTTCTGGACTACCGGCCGGACTTCGAGCACGCGCTCACGAGGTTCGAGTTCGCGCGGCAGCCGGGCACGCCGCTCCTCTTCGGCGGGTTCATCGCGATGTCGCTCGGCCTCTGCCTGACGTTCTGGACGCGCCGACCGGCCGGCGCGGCGGACGGCGGGCAGAAGAGCGGGCGCGCGGGCCGCTCGAAGACGTAAGAGGAGGATGAGAACAGTGATTTCCGGACCCGACATGATGTACTTCTGGATCGCGTTCAGCTGCTACCTGGGTGCAACGGTGGCGGCGTCGGTCTACGCGGGCCTCAGGAAGCCCGCGCTCCGGAAGGTCGTCCTCTGGCTGTCGGTCGCGGGGCTCGCCGCGAACACGGTCGCGCTCGTCGTAAGGACCGTCCTGTCCGGCCACCCTCCCGTCACGAACCTCTTCGAGTACATGTCGCTCTTCGCGTGGGCGGTGTTGCTCGGCTTCCTCCTCATCTGGAAGAAGCCCGGGCTTGAGCTCCTGACGGTCTTCGCGGCGCCGGTCGCGTTCTGCATCATGGTCGTGGCGTCGCTCTTTCCGGCCGCGATCGAGCAGCAGCTCATCCCGGCGCTTCAGAGCTACTGGTTGTGGATACACGTCTCGCTGGCTGTGCTCGCGGAGGCCGCGTTCGCCGTGGCCTTCGTCGCGTCGATCATGTACCTCATCGGAGCACGACGGGGGTTCGGGAGCGGCCCGAGCGCCGACCAGCTGGACCAGGTCACGTACAGGGCCATCGGAATCGGTTTCCCGCTCTTCACGATCGGCGCGCTCTTCGCGGGCGCGGTCTGGGCCCAGAAGGCCTGGGGGACTCCGTGGTCGTGGGACCCGAAGGAGACGAGCTCGCTCATCGTCTGGCTGGTGTACGCGATCTACCTGCACGCCCGGCTCGCCAGGGGATGGCGCGGCGCCGGAGCGGCGTGGCTCTCGATCGCGGGTTTCGCTCTGACGATCTTCACGATCCTCGGGAGCGTGTTCTTCGAGGGTCTTCACGCGTACGGCTAGGCCGCGCGGGGGACCCGACTTCGGAGTGGAGGGGGGAACGGGTGGACGCGGCGAGAGCGGCTGAGCGCCGGGCGTGGATCCTGGCGATCGCGTACGTGATGTTGATCCTCGCCGTGTCATCGATCCCGGGGTCGATCCTCCGGGTTCCGGTGTTCCGGCTCTCTGACAAACTGGCCCACGCGGCCGAGTACGCCGGCCTCGGGCTTCTCCTGTCGGCTGCGTACAGAAAGACGCTCTCGCCCGACCGGCTCAGGTGGTTCGCGCCGTGCGTGATCGCGACGGGCTTCGCGATCGGCGCCGCCGACGAGCTCTATCAGAACACGGTGCCCGGGAGGGCCGTCGAGTTCCTCGACTGGGTCGGCGATGCCGTCGGGGTCCTCCTGGGATTGTGGCTCTCGAACATCTTCAATAGAAGGAAGGCGAGCAGGGCCGGGTCCGCCAGGGCGGCCTGACCTCTCGGCACTCGGGTGATCGAACGATGAAGTACAAAGCTCCGAGAGGAACGCGGGACCTTCTTCCCGACGACACCTGGAAGTGGCAGCGCGTCGAGGCGGTCTTTCGAGAGACCGCACGACGGTTCGGCTACCGTGAGATCCGCGTGCCGATCTTCGAGGAGACCGAGTTGTTCGCGCGCGGCATCGGCGACTCGACCGACATCGTGCGGAAGGAGATGTACACCTTCCAGGACAAGAAGGGGAGGAGCCTCACGCTCCGGCCGGAAGGCACGGCGGGGGTCGTCCGCGCGTACGTCGAGCACAGCATGGGGCGCGGCGCGGCCGTCACGAAGCTCCGCTACTTCGCGCCGATGTTCCGCTACGAACGGCCGCAGGCCGGACGCTACCGCGAGTTCTGGCAGTGGGGGCTCGAGGCGATCGGCTCGCCGAACCCGACGGTAGACGCGGAGATCATCCACTTCTCGGTGAGCTTCCACGAGAGCCTCGGCCTCGCGGGCGCGGAGGCCAGGGTCAACAGTGCCGGATGCCCGAACTGCACCCCCGCGTACAACGAGCTCCTCAGGAAGGAGCTCGGCCCCAGGCTCGACGAGTTCTGCGCCGACTGCCAGGTCAGGTACGAGCGCAATCCGCGGCGGATGTTCGACTGCAAGAACGAGACGTGCCTCGAGATCCTCCGGACGGCGCCGTCGATCCTGAGCTCGCTCTGTGACGAGTGCCGCGAGCACTTCGGGGCCGTGCAGCGACTCCTGGGCGAGATGTCGGTCAACTTCACGGTCGACGAGTCGCAGGCGAGGGGGCTCGACTACTACACGAAGACGATCTTCGAGATCCACCACGCCGGGCTCGGCGCGCAGAGTGCGCTCTGCGGCGGCGGGAGATACGACAATCTCGTCGAGGAACTCGGTGGGGGCGCGACTCCCGCGTGCGGCGTCTCGGGCGGTGTCGACCGTCTCGTGGCGGCGCTCGAGGGCGAGGGCGCTTTCCCCGGGGGCGCGCCGGGACCCGACGTCTACATCGTGTCGGCCGGGGACGCGGCCGAATCGAAGAAGAGCGCCATCGCGGCCGCTCTGAGGGAGGACCTCGCCGTCGACGCCGACTACCAGGGACGGAGCATGAAGGCGCAGATGAAGGAAGCGGCGAAGGTCGGCGCCACCTACGTCCTCATCGTCGGTGAAGACGAGCTCGCGCGCGGCGTGGCGGTCCTGAGGAACATGGAGACCGGTGATCAGGAGGACGTCGCGATCGACGACGCTCCCGCCGCGGTCGCGGCGAAGCTCGCCGGAACAGGAGAGAGGTAGCGATGAAGCTGGACGCGATGGGTGATCTCCAACGGAGCCATACCTGCGGCGAGCTCCGGAAGGGCGACGTCGGGAAGTCGGTCGTCCTCATGGGTTGGGTCCACCGGCGTCGGAACCTGGGCGGGCTCCTGTTCATCGATCTCCGCGACCGGTACGGTCTCACGCAGATCGTCTTCCGTCCCGACGCGGACGAGGCGATCTTCGAGCGCGGCGGTCACCTGGGCGCCGAGTTCGTCGTCGGCGTGACCGGGGAGGTCGTCGAGCGACCGGCGGGCACGACGAACCCCGAGCTTCCCACCGGAGAGATCGACGTCCACGTCTCGGATCTCAAGGTCCTGAACGCGTCGCTGACACCGCCGTTCGTGCTCGAGGAGCCGATCAAGGCGAGCGACGAGCTCCGGCTCGAGTACCGCTACCTCGACCTCCGGCGACCACACATGCAGCGGCTGATCGAGGCGCGCCACAAGGCGGCCGCGGCGACAAGGACCTACCTGAACGGAGCGGGGTTCCTCGAGATCGAGACCCCGATGCTCGCGAAGAAGACTCCCGAGGGCGCGCGCGATTTCATCGTTCCCTCGCGGATGCACCCCGGGAAGGTCTACGCGCTTCCCCAATCTCCGCAGCTGTACAAGCAGATCCTCATGGTCGCCGGATGCGACCGCTACTATCAGATTGCGCGCTGCCTCCGCGACGAGGACCTGCGAGCCGACCGGCAGCCCGAGCACACGCAGATCGACACGGAGATGAGCTTCGTCACCGAGGACGAGATCTTCGAGGTCGCCGAAGGACTCATGGTCGAGATCTGGCGCGCGGTACGCGGCGACGAGATCGAGACCCCGTTCCCGCGGCTCACCTACGGCGAGGCGATGGAGCGCTACGGGAGCGACAAGCCCGACACGCGGTTCGGGACCGAGATCGTCGACCTGACCGATCTCCTCGGAGGGACGGACTTCAACGTCTTCCGCTCCGTCATCGAGAGCGGCGGCGCGGTCAAGTGCCTGAACGCGGCGGGCTGCGGCGGATGGTCGAGGTCGGAGATCGACAAGAAGGAAGAGCTCGCGAAGAAGTGGGGGGCGAAAGGGCTCGCTTGGACGAAGGTCGACGGCGGCGCGCTCGCTGGCGGGATCGGCAAGTTCTTCTCCGACGACGAACGCGCGGCCGTCATCGAGCGGGCGGCTGCCGCGGACGGCGACCTCCTCCTCTTCGTCGCCCACGACCGGAAGAAGGCGAGCCGGATCCTCGGGAAGCTCCGGCTCGTGCTCCGGGACGAGCTCGACCTCGTGCAGCCTGGCGTCTTCAACTTCGTGTGGATCACGGAGTTTCCGCTCTTCGCGTGGAACGAGGAGAGCGAGGGATGGGAAGCGGAGCACCACATGTTCTCGATGCCGCGCGCCCAGGACCTCGACCTCCTGGAGAGCGACCCCGGGAAGGTCCTCGGCCAGCTCTACGACCTCGTCGTGAACGGGTTCGAGATCGCGTCGGGGTCGATCAGGATCCACCGCCGGGACATCCAGGAACGTGTGATGGCCGTCGTCGGGATGTCGAAGGAGGACGCCGAGCGCAAGTTCGGGTTCCTCCTCAAGGCACTCGACTACGGTGCGCCTCCGCACGGCGGGCTCGCGCACGGCGGGCTCGCGCCCGGGCTCGACCGCATCGTCATGCTCCTCATGGACGAGGACTCGATCAGGGACACGATCGCGTTCCCGAAGACCTACCGCGGCCTCTCGCTCATGGACGGGTCGCCGTCCGAAGCCGAGCCCGCGGTGCTGAAGGAGCTCGGGATTGAGCTGGTGAAGCCGCCTGACGACGATGTCCCGGGACAGAGCAGTGGCTAGCCGACGGTGATCCTCTGAGAGAGGTCGACGCCACCCTGCGACCGCGTCCCACCAGCGCTCGTGCGAGGGTGGCGACTCCGCTCCGACGACGTCCCGCGGCAGAGACGTTCTCTTCGCCGCCGGGGCCACGAGCCTCCTTGGCTTCGCGGTCGGCGCGGTCGAGAGCGTCGTCCGGGCGTTCCAGCACTCGTACTACTTCCACACCACACGATCGTACGTCTCCTTCCTTGTGATCCCGGCGCTGTGGTACGCAGTCGCGGGATGCGGGCTCGGGATCATCCTGTCGCTGATCGCACTCGTCCTGCGACGGAGACACGTCGCCTCGGCGGCGCTGGCTTCGGGAACGGCGTTCCTCCTCATCGGCTACTGGGGCTCGGTCTACGAGAGCCGATTCTTCGACTCCGTCGGCCACGCGCTCGGACACCTGGCCATGATCGCGACGGCCGCGGCGCTCTTCATCCTCGTGTGGAGGGTTGTGAAGAGCATGGTCGGGCTCTCTCCGATCCGGCGTCGCTCCGTCAGTCGCCGGGTGGTGTCGATCACCCTCCTCTGTCTGGCCGTTCTCGGCGCCGTCGGATGGGGGGTCCTTTTCGGGTCGATGGGGGCGGGGCCGGGTGTGCCGCCGGGGGAGTCGTCTCGCGACGGCGCGCGGAACGTCCTCTTGATCACCATCGACACGCTGCGGGCTGACCGCCTCGGCTGCTACGGCTACCCGCCGGACCGAGGACCGCGGCTCGACGGGCTCGGCACGTCACCCGTGATCGACGGCCTGGCGCTCGCAGGCGCTCGCTTCAACGCCGCAGTAGTCCCGATGGTCACGACCGATCCGAGCCACGCTTCGATCATGACCTCGCTCTACCCCTTCGAGCACGGCGTCGTGAGAAACGCAGTCCAGCTCGGAAGCGACGCCACCACACTGGCAGAGGTCTTCCTTGCCGCCGGATACCGCACCGGTGCTGCCGTCAGCGTGAGGCACCTCGACGGCTACATGTCCGGGTTGAGCCAGGGGTTCACGGACTACTTCGACACGGATGACAATGACCGGTTCGGTTATCACGCAGGGTGGCGTCGCGCGGCGAAGGCGTTCCCGGGCCGGGTAATGAAGCGACAGCGTGAAGCCGGAGAGACCAGCGAGCGCGCAGCGAACTGGATCCTCGCGGACGACGGGCGCCCGTTCTTCCTTTGGGTTCACTTCTACGACCCGCACCATCCTTACGTGCTGCACGAGGAACCCGGGGTGGCCTTCCGAAAGATTCGCGACGAGGAGATGGCGGAGCTTCCGGATGCGCGTCTCGGGGAACTCGCTGAGCTGGCGTCGCGCGCGTACAACTCCGAGATCCGGCACGTCGACACGTCGGTCGGGAGGCTTCTCGACGCGCTCGATGAGGCGGGGGAGATGGAGGAGACCATCGTGGTTGTCACGTCGGATCACGGCGAGCACATCAGCGAGGAGCGGCTCCGACCGACGCTGTGGTTCGGACACTACGACGTCTACGAGGAGGTCTGTCGCGTGCCGCTGGTCATCTGGCGCCCGGGGCTCGTGGACGCCCGGGTGGTGCCGGACCAGGTGAGCACGATGGACATCGCTCCCACCCTGATCGAGCTGTCCGGGATCTCAGAGGTCCCGGGACCGGTGATCGACGGAGCTCGGTTCGACGGTGTCTTCGGCCGGAGCCTGACGGCTCTTCTCGATGGCGGTGCGAAGGACGAGGTCCCGCTGATCATCGACGCGAACCCGCATGGGACCGCCGAGGGACGAGCCGTCAGAGTGGGGAGATGGAAGCTCATCCGAAGGCCGACGGGAGACGAAGAACTCTACGACCTCGTGAGCGACCCGCTCGAGCTACGGAATAGTGCAGCGACCGATACTGTACTTGTGCGTCTCCTGCGGCTTGAGATAGACCGGATCGTCGCAAGCTGGGCCGACATCGAGACGCCCGAGCTGGATGAAGAGACGAGAGAGATGCTCAGGGCCCTGGGCTACATCAATTAGCGGGGGGCGAGAGGGCTCCGCCGCTCCCCTGACCCTCCTCCGGACCCCTCCCGAGACAGTCCTCCGGGTCTGCTGGTGCGCCCTAACCTCGCACCTGCTCAGCGAATGGCCTTGACACTGCCCCTCTGCTCTGTTAATTTCCCGGAGCGACCATGAACGTGGGGTTCGCAGTTTCGCTCCCCGATGGGGGGCGACGTTGTCATTGACTGCCGGAAGGGGGTGGCACGCGATGCCTAGGAATATTGCACGGCTCCTCGGGCTCGCCTCACTGCTGCTCGTCTTGGGTGCCGGTCTGATGGGGTGCGCTTCGAATCCCCCCTGCGACACTACGGTGACGCAGGTTCAGACATCTCAGGACGGGTGTGCGGCCGCGACCGACGAGTTGGATGCGGTGCGGGAGGCGAGAGCCGAACTCGAGGCGGAAGTCTCGGTGACGAAGACCGAACTGGCGCAGCTTGAAGGACAGCCGGAGGTGCTCGAAAGACGCCTTCACGAACTCAGAAAAGGCAGCGGGCGTTAAGCCGGAAAGGAGAAGACCACCATGCTGTACAGATTGATAGTCGCAGCGGTCCTCCTTGCGGCGCTTGCGCTCGTGTCGGGCTGCAGCTCCGGGTGTCCCCGGACGGCCGATCCGGCGTCCGGCGACTTCTACACCGAGGAGGAGTACAAGAAGTGCACGAAGGAGCAGGCCGCGGATTACTGCGCCGCGCTTCTTTCCGAGTACGAGTCGAACGAGGGCTGCATCGAGCTGGCGACGGCGGATCTCGACCGAGAGAACCGCGCGATGTCTGACCTCGAGTCCGAGCTGGACTCGATGACGCCGCAGCTCATGGCGTTGAGGGGTGAGGTCGAGACGCTCGAGCGCGAGATCGCGTACTACGAGGGGCTGCCCAGGATGTACACCGTCAAGAAGGGCGACTTCCTCTACAAGATCTCCGAGATGGAGGAGATCTACGCGGATCCGCTCAAGTGGAAGCGCATATGGCGCGCGAACAAGGACGTCATCGCCGAGTTCAACGACCCGAACCTGATCTACCCGGAATGGGATCTGGTGGTCCCGCGCGACTGGCCGTACTCGTACACGGTCAATGCGGGCGAGAACCTCTGGCAGATCGCCGGCTACTGGGAGATCTACGGCGACGGCAGGATGTGGACCCGGATCTTCGAGGCCAACAAGGACGCGGTCTCGAACCCGGACGTCATCCAGCCCGGCCAGATGCTGAACATCCCCCGGTAGGGATGCGGTGATTCTGGTTGGCTCACGGCGCGCAAGCAGACGGATCCAGGTCCGTGAGCGAGTGGCGTGCCGGACAGGAGAGTCACTCGATAGCTGGATCTGCACTCATGAGGACGGGCTCTTGGTTCCAGGACACACACGCGAACCAGGGGCCCGCCTTTTGATGAACGGCACGCCGTGACCGACGGCGCACAGAGACGCGAGGACCGACTGCATTGAAGCGGAAGATCTCTGTTGAGGACATCGATCCGGTCCACCTCTACGGCCGGAACGACATGAACCTCCGGCTCATTCACGACGCGTTCGCCGCGCGGGTGACCGCGCGCGGAGGCGAGATCACGATCGTCGGAGACGACGACACGGAGGTGCAGCAGATCGAAGCGGTGCTGACCGAAATGGCGAACCTCATCCGGCGCGGCCGCACCGTGAGGCGGGAGGACGTCGAGTACGCCATCCGGATGGTCACCGCTGACCGCGCCGAGGAGCTGTCGCGCTTCTACGCCGGCGGCACGAGACTTCAGGGTCTCAAGAAGCCGGTCGAGCCGAAGACCATCGGCCAGAAGAAGTACGTCGAGGCGATGCAGAACCACGACATCGTCGTGTCGATCGGGCCCGCGGGAACCGGGAAGACGTACCTCGCCGTCGCGATGGCGGTCGCCGCGCTCAGGCTCAAGGAGGTCGAGCGCATCGTGCTCGTCCGCCCCGCCGTCGAGGCGGGGGAGAGCCTCGGGTATCTCCCCGGCGACTACCAGGAGAAGATCGCGCCCTACCTCCGGCCGCTCTACGACGCGCTCAGGGACGTCATGGACTACGAGAAGGTCAAGCGGCTGACTGAGATCGGAACGATCGAGGTCATCCCTCTTGCGTACATGCGCGGACGGACGCTGAACGATGCCTTCGTCATCCTCGACGAGGCGCAGAACAGCACGATGCCGCAGATGAAGATGTTTCTCACTCGGCTCGGCTTCAACTCGAGAGCCGTCATCACCGGCGACATTACGCAGATCGACCTCGCCAAGCCGGAGATGTCCGGTCTGGTGAGGATCCAGGAGATCCTCGACGACATCCGCGGAATCGAGTTCGTCTACCTCACCGAGAGCGATGTCGTCCGGCACCGCCTCGTGCGCGAGATCATCAAGGCCTTCGAACGGTACGCGAAGACGCGGGAAGAGCGGGCGCGGGAGGACGACTGATGGCTCACCTGTTCGGACGGAAACGGGAGGGACCCGCGCGGACCGAACGTGTCCGTCTGGGTAACGGTGCGCAGGAGGACCGGGTCGACGCCGACGAGCGCTCGCGGACGATCCTCTACGCGAGCCTTACCCTCGTCGCGTTCCTCGTGATTCTCGAACTCCTCTTCCCCGGGGCCATCCCGGAGAGCGGCATCGAGCTCCAGGTCGGCCAGGTGGCCGCCCAGGAACTCGTCGCGCCGTTCGACTTCGACGTCCTGAAGTCGGAGGAAGCGCTCGAGACGGAGCGCGCACAGAGGGAAGCCAGCGTCGTCCCGGTCTACCGCTTCCGCCGCGACATCCAGGCTGACCACCGCCAGATCCTCGGCGACCTCGTGACGCGAATCTACGACATCCGCGCGGGCGACGAGTCCGACCGTCAGAAGCTCGAGATGCTGGGGCAGCTCGGGTATGCGGTCTCCGACACGACGCGAGAGATCCTCCTCGATCAGGTCAGGTCGAGGGAGGTCGAGGAACGCGCGCGCGTGGTGCTGTTCCTTCTGTACGAGCGAGGGATCCTGCCGACGCGCGGCAACCCGCCGCTCGAGGAAGACGAGACGGTCGTGCTCCTCAAGGACGACGAGGAGTCGATGCAGCGCGTTGCGGCTTTCCACCGCGAGGAGAACCTCCCGGATCTCATCGCGGCGGAGGCGTCGAGGACGTTCGACGACCCCGCGATGTCGAAGGCGGTTGGCGAGATCGTCGCGCCGTTCCTGGTCGGCAACGTCCTCTACGACTCCGAAGTGACCGAGAAGAGGAAAGAGGACGCGCGCGGCGCCGTGAGCGAACTGACGGGCGTCGACGTGAGGAAGGACGAGGTCATACTCGAGCGCGGCGAGCGGATCACGAAGGACCACGTGAACGTGGTCCGGTCGATGAACGAGAAGCGGGCCGAACTCCTCATGATGGAGGAAGGTCACAGACGGTTCTTCCCGGTTCTGGGAAGGGCCCTCTCCGCCGCCCTCCTCCTGGGGTTCCTGTCGCTCTACGCGGCCGTGCGCCGGAAGAAGTTCCTGTTCAGCATACGGCCGGGGCTGCTCTTCCTCGTCGTCGTGATCGTCGTCATGATCGGGGCCGCCGTGTTGCACAAGGTCCCGGACGCGTCGGAGTTCCTCGTGCCCGTCGCCGTCCTCGCGATGCTCTTCTCGATGCTCCTGGGGTTCGAGATCGCCGTGGTCTCACTCTTCGTCGTGATCATGCTGGTCTCCCTCTACACTGGATTCGCCCTCCCGTTTGTGATCGTCTCGCTCGTGGCGGGGACCGTCGCCGCGTTCTCAGTGAGGCGCGTGAGGAACCGGGAGGACTTCTACTGGTCGGGAATCCGGGTGGTCGCCGCGTACGCGGTCGCGATCCTGGTCGTCGACATAGCGCGGCTCGAAATCGGCGTCGGCACGCTCACCCGCATCGGGTGGGGCGGTCTCAACGCCATCGTGAGCATGGGGATCGTGGTCGTGACGCTCCCGCTCTTCGAGCGCGGGTTCCGCGTGACGACCGACATCACCCTCCTCGAGCTCGCCGACATGAACAAACCTCTTCTGCGGAAGATGGCGATGACGGCGCCCGGCAGCTACCATCACAGCATCGTCGTCGGCAACCTCGCGGAGGCCGCCGCGGAGGCGATCAAGGCCAACGGTCTCCTCGCGCGGGTGGGAGCCTACTACCACGACATCGGCAAGCTCGTGGGTCCCGGCTACTTCGTCGAGAATCAGCAGGGGCTCGACCCCGAGGACAGCAAGCACACGGCCATCAAGCCGAAGATGTCGAGCATGGTCCTCCGGGCTCACGTCAAGGACGGCGAGGAGCTCGCGAGGAAGGAGGGGCTTCCGGAGCCGATCATCGACGTCATCAGGGAGCACCACGGGACGGGCGTGATGGAGTTCTTCTACAACAAGGCGCTCGAGGAATCCGAGGACCCGGGTGAGGTGAGCAAGGCCAACTACAGCTACCCGGGCCCGCGGCCGCGGAGCAAGGAGTCCGCGATCATCGCGCTCGCCGACACCATCGAGGCGCGCGTCCGGTCGTCCGCCGAGACGGCCACGCCGAAGCGGATCGAGTCGGAGATCGACGCCGTGATGGAGAAGCGCTGGAGAGACCACCAGCTCGACGACGCGGAACTCACCCTCGCCGACCTCAGGAAGATACGCGAGGCCTTCTTCCGCGTGCTCGTCGGCATGTACCATCAACGCATCAAGTACCCGGATCAGGACGAGAGCGGCGAATCGGAAGGCGCGCTCGGCGAGGCCGCGGATGGCGATCAGGATCGTCGACAGGCAGAAGAGAACTAGAATCGACAAGCGCCTCGTGCGCCGGCTCGTCGAGCGGCTGCTGTCCGATCATGGACGCAAAGGCGCGGACACGACGATCGTCTTCGCCGACGACGAGTTCATCCGGGGGTACAACCTCGAGTTCCGGAACAGCGACCGGCCCACCGACGTGTTAGCCTTCGAGATGGCCGAGTCCGACGTCGATGCCGACGCCGGCGCCGCGGGGGACGCGGGCACGAACGACGCGCCGCCCGGTGAACTCGAGACGATCCTCGGAGACGTGATCGTCTCGACCGACCGCGCCGCGGTCCAGGCGCGCCGCTACAAGCGCACCCTCGAGCGGGAGATCGCGAAACTGGTCTCGCACGGGGTCCTTCACCTCCTGGGGTACGATCACGAAGAGCCTGACGAGCGGGCGGAGATGCGGACGCTGGAGAACCGCTACGTCCGCGAGTTTCTGAGCGAGCCGCCCCACGGCGGGCGCGCTCGCGGAACGAGACGATGACCTACCTGTTCCTCGCACTTGGCGGATTCGGGATACTCCTCTACCTGTCCGGGCTCTTCTCGGGCTCGGAGACGGCGTATTTTTCCCTCTCGCGGCTGGACCTGAGCGAACTCGACGAGAAGAGCCGGGTCAGCCGACTGATGCAGAAGCCCGACCGGCTCCTCGTGACCATCCTCCTCGGCAACACGCTCGTCAACGTCGCCGCCGGCGTCCTGGGCGCGACCGGGGCGCTCTGGTTGGCGCGGACCCGGGGCTATTCAGAGGGACTGACGATCGCGCTCGAGGTCGGTGTCATCACCTTCATCATTCTCGTCCTCGGCGAGGTCGCCCCGAAGATGTACGCGATGCAGCGCAACCACGCGTTCGCGCGGTGGAGCGCGCCCCCCCTCTCGGCGGTCATGAACGTCTTCCGGCCGATCGTGGCCGTCATCGAGCGCGTCTTCCTCATGGGGGACGGCGCCTCGGGAAGCGAGGACGACAGGCCGTTCGTCACCGCCGAGGAGCTCCAGACCATCGTCGCCATCTCCGAGCAGCGCGGCACGCTCGAGGAAGAAGAGCGCGACATGATCGACAGCGTGATGGAGTTCGGGGACACGGTCGTGAGGGAGCTGATGGTGCCGCGCGTCGACATGACGTGTCTCGAGGACACGACGACGCTGCGTGAGGCGATCGGCGAGGTCAAGGATCTCGGGTACTCGCGTCTTCCCGTCTACGAGGGCGACATCGACCACATCGTCGGCGTCCTCTACGCGAAGGACCTCCTGAAGCTCGATCCGGACTCCGACCGTGACCGGCCGATCCGGGACGTCCTCCGGGCACCGACGTTCACGCCCGAGATCAAGAAGGCCGGCGAGCTTCTGAGGGAGCTCCAGCGCCGGCGGATCCACATCGCGATCGCCGTCGACGAGTACGGCGGCACCGCGGGGCTCGTCACGCTCGAGGACCTGATCGAAGAGATCGTCGGGGAGATCAGGGACGAGTACGACACGGAAGAGCCCCTGCTGCAGGTTCTCGACAAGACGACGCTCATCGCCGACGGTGTCGTGAGGCTGGACGATCTCGCCGAGGAGCTCGGCGTCGCCGTCGACGGAGAGGACGTCGACACGCTCGGCGGATATCTCATGGACGCCTTCGGACGCATTCCGTCCGAGGGCGAGAAGGTCGAGCGCGACGGGCTCGAGTTCACGGTGGAGGGGATGGAAGAGCAGAGGATAACGAGCGTGAGGATCGTGAGGCTCCCGCGCTCCGGCCACGGGGAAGAGAAGACGTAGGGGACCGTGATGGTCGTCGTTCTCATAGCCGCCGGCGTCGTGATGGCCGCGTTCTTCTCGGGGTCGGAGACGGCGCTCATATCTCTCAACTGGATCCGTCTCGAGCACTGGCTCGAGAAGGGACGGCGGGGCGCGCGCGCCCTCTCGCAGTTCTCCGAGGACCCGCAGCGGCTCCTCGGCACGACGCTCGTCGGGACGAACATCGCGGTCGTGATGACGTCGTCGCTCGCGTCCTGGAAGCTCCACCACGCGCTCAAGGACTGGCCGGCGGCATGGGTGGGGCTCCTGTCGACCGTCACCGTGACGGTCGTGCTCCTCCTGTTCGGAGAGATCATCCCGAAGGTCGTCGGTCGCAGGCACGCGGACACGATCACGCTCAAGGTCATCTACCCGCTGCGCGTCTTCTACTGGCTTCTGTTGCCCGTGATCGTGGTCGTCACCGGGATCGCGAGCGCGATCCTGAGACCCTTCGGCGTCCGGACGACCGAGTGGCGGCGTCGCCTCACGAAGGACCAGCTGCGCCTCCTCCTCACGAGCGAGGGGGAGAAGGCGGGCGCCGTCGACGCGCAGGAGACGAGACTCATCTCAGGGATCTTCGAATTCGCGCTGACGACCGTCGAAGAGGTCATGGTTCCGCGGACCGACATCGTGGGGTTGACGCCCGGTGCGACGGTGGGCGACGCCGTGGCGCTGATTCGGGCGCACGGGTTCTCGCGGCTCCCGGTCTTCTCGGAAGAGAAGGACCGGATCGACGGCATGGTGCACTCGCGAGACCTTCTGGGTCTCGAGAGGGACCGGGAAGTCGGCGGGCTCGTACGTCCGCTCCCGCACGTTCCGGAGACGAAGACGTGCGACGAGCTCTTCCGTGAGCTCCAGGCGCGAAGGCAGCACATGGCAGTGGTCGTCGGCGAGCACGGCGGACTCTCCGGGGTCGTCACGCTCGAGGACCTGCTCGAGGAGCTCGTCGGCGAGATCGAGGACGAGTACGACGTCGTCGAGTCGCTCGTGAGGAGGATCGGCGACGACCTGTTCGTGGTCGACGGCAGGGCGGAGATCGACACCGTCGAGGACGCGCTCGGACTGGACCTTCCCGAGGGCGACTACAACACGATCGCCGGTCTGGTTCTGTCGGCGCTCGGGAGGATCCCGGAGCCGGGCGACGAGGTCGTGGTCGCCGGGCTCGAGCTCAGGGTCATCTCCGCGAGCGCGACGAGGGTCGGGAAGATCAGGGTGAGGACGAAATGGGCGAGGCAGACGGACACACAGGGGTAGAAGGGACCGCCGGCGCTGCGGAACGGGGCGATGCCGGAGGTTCCACGGTCACGCAGCCGCCGATCGAAGTGCGAGCGGCAACGAGGCACGGGCCGCTTCGCGTGCTCCGCCGCTGGTTCCTCACGGGCCTGATCGTGCTGCTGCCGGTGGCGGTCAGCGCCTTCGTGCTCTGGCGGATCTTCTTCGGGCTCGACCAGATCCTCGGTCCGTTCGTCGAGCAGTACCTGAGCCGGCACATCCCCGGCGTCGGACTCGTGGCTCTCCTCCTTATCATCATCGTGATCGGTGCGGTCGCGAGCAACTTCATCGGACGGAAGGTCATTCAGCTCGGAGAGCGCGTCGTCGAGCGGATACCCGTCGTCCGCTGGATCTACCGGACGACCAAGGGTCTCTTCACGACGGTGCTGCACGAGCGGTCGACCAGCTTTCGCAAGGTCGTCCTCATCCCGTTTCCCGACAAGGGGAGCTACAGTCTTGCCTTCCAGACGGCCGAGGACGGCGGGCAGCTCGCCGCTGCCGTCGGCCGCGCGATGGTCACCGTCTTTCTCCCGACGACGCCGAACCCGACGTCCGGGTTCTTCCTCGTCGTTCCGCAGGAGGACGTGATCCCGCTTCCGATGACGGTCAACGAGGGTCTCGAGCTCGTCATCTCAGCCGGCGCTCTGACGCGCGAGAGCCGCCGGCCGAAGTAGAACGGACCGCCTCCGGGCGGCGACCCCGGGGCGCACCCGCGGTCTCACCGTTCGCGTCCGAGGACGAATCGATGGTCGAGCACCACAACGACAACGTTGTCCACCTCGATCCCGAGAGCTCGCCCGAGTCGATGGCGGGGAAGCTCACGGGACTCCATCCGGCTGACATCGCCGCGTCACTCGAACGCGTCGAGGTCGAGATGGTGACGAGGGTCCTGCGCCAGCTGGACCAGCAGACGGCGGCCGACGTCCTCGTGAACCTCGACGAGCACACGCAGGCCGAGGTGCTCGCCATCCTCAACGCTCCGGAGATCGCAGGGGTCGCCGGAGAGCTCGAGTCGGACGACGCCGCCGACGTCATCGGCGCGCTCGAGGAGCCCAAGAGGGACGAGGTCCTCGCGAAGCTGGAAGAGAGCGATCGCAAGGCCGTCGAGGACCTCCTCCAGTACACCGAGGAATCAGCGGGCGGCATCATGACGGCGGAGCTCGTCTACGTCAACCGGGATGCCAGCGTCGACGACGCAATCGCGATGATCCGGGAGGCCGCCGACGAGCTCGACGAGATCCACAACGTCTACGTCACCGACCGCGAACGCAGACTCCGTGGAGTAATCTCACTCCGAACGCTCGTCCTCGCACCGCGGGGCGCCCGCATCGCGGACGTGATGGAGCACGACGTCGTCACGGTCTCCGCCGACATGGACCAGGAGGACGTCGCGGATGTCTTCAGGAAGTACGACCTCGTCGCTATCCCGGTGGTGGATCCGGACGGGACGCTCGCAGGACGGATCACCGTCGACGACATCATGGACGTCATGCACGAGGAGGCGGAGGAAGACATCAGCATCATGGCCGGAACGAGGGAGGAGGAGTTCCACGAGGACTCCGCGCTCCGCGTCTCCCGGATTCGGTTGCCCTGGCTAGTGGTGGGAGCGCTGGGCGGGCTCGGATCGGCCACGGTGATGAACTACTTCCGTCTCTCCCTCGAGAAGGTGCTGGCCCTCGCGTTCTTCGTGCCCGTCATCACGGCGATGGGCGGGAACGTGGGGCTCCAGACGTCGACGATCATCGTCCGGAGCATGAGGACCGACCGCCGAATCGCCGGCGAGACGCGCGAGCGGCTGCTCCGTGAGTGGAGGGTCGCGATCACCAACGCCGTCATCCTGGGCAGCGCCATCTTCCTGATCGTGGGACTCTGGCTCGGCGACTGGCATCTCGCGGCGGTCGTCGGGGGCTCGCTCGCCACTGTGATTCTCGTGGCGGCCACGCTCGGCACGGTGATGCCGTTCGCGCTCAGACGCATCGGCATCGACCCCGCCGTCGCGCAGGGTCCGTTCGTGACCACGCTGAACGACATCATCGGGATACTCGTCTACCTCAGCCTCGCGACCACGTTCATCGAGAGGCTCGGGTAGCGCTCCCCGCCGCGCGGGCGGCAGGAGGGGGAATGGCGCTCGTCGAGTCGCGGGCGGTCGTGCTGCGCACCTACAGGCTCGGTGAGACGAGCAGCATCGTCGTATGCTATACTGACAACTTCGGCAAGGTGCGCCTCGTAGCGAAGGGAGCGCGCAAGGGAGGGGGCCGTCTCGGCGCCGCCCTGGAGCCTCTTCTGGTCTCCGGGGTCGTCTTCTACCGGCGCGAGGGGAAGGACCTCTCGCTCGTCTCTCAGGCCGAGGTCGAGCGCGAGTTCCCGGAGCTCCGCCGTGACGTCGTCCGGATGGCGTACGGGAGCGCGGTCGCCGAGCTTGTGGACAAGCTCGTGTCGGGGGAAGAGCCCGATCCCCGGCTCTTCGGAGTAATCGTCGGCGCGCTCGACGAGATCGACTCCGCGCCGGAGGCCGAACTGGACGGCGCTCTCTGGAGGTTCGAGCTCGCCCTCGCGCGAGAGCTCGGGTACACTCCCGAGTTCGGGCGGTGCGTCCTCTGCGGGAACGACCCCGGCGGTGACGCGCGGTTCGCCCCTCGCCACGGAGGCGTCGTCTGCGACGGCTGCCTTGCCACACGGGCGGGAGTCCCGGTCGCGGGCGCGGCGGCGTCGGCCGCGATCGCGGCCCTGGCGGGGGGAGAGGGTGTCGCGAGCGGCTCGCTCGACGCCGTCGTCCGGGATGAGATCGGGGACACCCTGCGAGATTTCCTCGGGGAGCACGCGGGACGCTCCCTGAGACTGAGATCGATCGACTTCCTGGCTCAGGTCAGGAGGATGGAGCGCTCGGAAACCGAACCGGATCAACACGATGAAGACTGATCGCACTGGACTCGTGTTTCAGGACGTCATACTCCGGCTGCAGCAGTACTGGGCGGACTACGGCTGCATCATTGCGCAGCCGTACAACGCGACCGTCGGAGCCGGCACCTTCAACCCGTCGACGTTCCTGCGGTCGCTGGGACCGGAGCCGTGGAAGGTCGCGTACGTCGAGCCCTCCCGCCGTCCGAAGGACGGACGCTACGGCGCGAACCCGATCCGCATGCAGCAGTTCCTCCAGTACCAGGTTCTTCTGAAGCCACCGCCCGACGACGTGCTCGACATCTACTTCGCCAGTCTCGAGACGCTCGGAATCGTTCTCAAGGAGCACGACATCAGGCTCGTCAAGGACGACTGGGAGTCCCCGACGCTCGGCGCGGCCGGTCTCGGGTGGGAGATCTGGATCGACGGGATGGAGATCACGCAGTTCACCTATTTCCAGCAGGTCGGAGGGTTCGACCTCGAGGTGCCGTCGGTCGAGATCACCTACGGTCTCGGAAGGCTCGGGACGTTCCTGCAGGGCGTCGACAGCTTCTTCGACCTCGACTGGGCCCCCGGCGTGAAGTTCGGGGAGATTCAGAAGCGGCTCGAGATCGATTTCTCGAAGTACCACTTCGAGGAAGCCGACGTCCCGTTCCACCGCGAGCTCTTCGACAAAGCGGAGTCCGAGGCGTTCAGGCTCTTCGACCTGGACCTCATCGGGCCCGCCTACGAGTACGTGCTCCTGTGCTCGCACACGTTCAACGTCCTCGACGCGCGCGGGGCCATCAGCGTCAGCGAGCGCACGGGGTATATCGGAAGGGTTCGGAAGCTCGCGCGCAAGGCGGCGCTCCACTACGTCGAATTCAGGAAGGAACTCGGCTTCCCGCTCCTCCCGGGCGGGGGAGGAGAGGAGACCGGCGCGCGGGACGGTGACGGGCGGAGCGGCGATGCGCCGAACCGGGAAGGGGGGACGAAGTAATGGCCAGAGACCTCTTCCTGGAGATCGGGATGGAAGAACTCCCGGCGACCTACGTCGCGCCCGCGGTCGAGGACCTCAGAGACGCGCTCGCGCGGGAGCTCGACGCGGCGCGGCTCGCCTTCGACGCCGACGGGATCCGCACGTACGCGACTCCCAGGCGAATCGCGATCGTCTGCCCCGGCGTCGCCGAGGGCCAGGAGACGCGCGTGCGTACGGTGACCGGGCCTCCTGCAAAGGTCGCGTTCGCCGAGGACGGTTCCCCGACGAAGGCCGCGCTCGGGTTCGCGAAGTCGCAGGGTGTCGAGGTCGCCGACCTCGAGGTCGAAGGAGATTACGTTCAGGTGGAGGTGACCGACGAGGGACGCTCCGCGACCGACGTTCTTCCCGAGCATCTCGCTGCGGCCATCGGGGCGATCGGCTTCCCGAAGACCATGCACTGGGGACACGGGACGCGGTTCGGCCGTCCGATACGCTGGCTCGTCGCGCTCCTCGGGGACGACGTCCTCGAACTGGAGTACGCGGGCGTCCGGGCCGGGAACGCGACGTTCGGGTTGCGGTTCTGGGCGCCGGGTCCGCACCGGATCACCGGTGCGGGGGACTACCTCGAGGTTCTCGAGCGCGCCTACGTCGTCGCCGACGCCGACGTGCGCCGCGAGACCATCAGGGAATCGGTCGGCCGTGCCGCCGCGGAGTGCGGTGGGACCGCCGTCCCGGACGACGACCTCCTCGAGGAAGTGACCTACCTCGTCGAGCATCCGACCGTCTTCGTCGGCCGCTTCGACGAGCGATTCGTCGAGCTTCCGAAGGACGTGGTGGTCGCCGCGATGAAGGGACACCAGCGTTACTTCGCGATCGAGTCGGGAGACGGCCGGCTCCTCCCGCGCTTCCTCTGCGTCATGAATGGGCCGCCGGATCACGTCGACAGCGTCCGCCGCGGGAACGAGCGTGTGCTCGAGTCGCGGCTCGCCGACGCGGAGTTCTACTGGAAGGAAGACACGAGGACGGCACTCGCGGACAAGGTCGACGCGCTCAAGAACGTCGTCTGGCTGGAGGGTCTCGGCACGCTCTACGAGAAGGCAGAGAGGCTCGAGGCGTTGGCCGGGGACATCGCCGAGCGGCTCGGGTCGGAGGACGCGGACGCCGCCGTTCGGGCCGCGCGGCTCGCGAAGGCGGACCTCGTCACCGAGATGGTCAGGGACGGCAAGGAGTTCACCGAGCTCCAGGGAATCATGGGCCGCGAGTACGCGATGATGTCGAACGAGCCCGAGGCGGTCGCCACGGCCATCTACGAGCACTATCTGCCGAGATTCGCCGGAGACAGCTTGCCGGAGACCGAACCGGGACTCATCTTGAGCATCGCGGACAGGCTCGATTCGATCGTCGGCTGTTTCTCCGCCGGACTCGTCCCCACGGGGTCGCAGGACCCCTACGCGCTCCGTCGCCAGGCCATCGGCCTCGTCCGCATGATCGACGAGAAGGGGCTCGCGCTCTCGCTGGCCGAGCTGGTCGCGGTCGCGGCCGAGGGACACGGCGTCGAGGACGCCGGGTCGTCCGAGATCGCAGCGGGAGTGCTCGACTTCGTACGGCAGCGCGCGCGCAACTTCTTCATCGACGCCGGGTACTCGTACGATCTCGTCGATGCCGTGCTCGAGGCGTCGTTCGACGATCTCGTCGGCGTGCGGCCGAGGATCGAGGCGCTGACGCACTTCAGGGCGGCCGATGACTTCGAAGGCCTCGTGATCGGAGCCCGACGCGTGATGAACATCCTGAAGGGTCAGGAAGGGCACGCGCACGATCCGAGCGCCCTGGTGGAGCCTTCGTCGAAGGCGCTCGAGGACGAAAGGGTGAAGGCGGCCGCCGCCGTCGGGAAGGCGACAGCGGCCGGCGACTACGATGTCGCGGTGCGCGAGCTTCTGAATCTGAGGAAGCCGATCGACACATTCTTCGACGACGTCATGGTCATGGTCGACGACGAGCGTCTCAAGTCCGCCAGGCTCGGACTGCTCGCCGGGGTGCGGGACCTCTTCCTCACCATCGCCGACTTCGCCAAGGTCGTGCTCGAGGGGGAGGACCGGGAGGACGCATGATGACGATCCACCCAGCGAAACGACGGCGGGCCGGCGGGCGCACGCGCGCACGCCGCACGCTCGGCCGGCTCGCGCTCACGGCGCTCGTTCTGGCCGCGACGCTCGGAGGCGGCTGTGGGGGCGACGCGGACACCGGCAACAAGGTCGTGATCATCGGGATCGACGGGATGGACTGGAACCTGGCCGACCCGCTCATTGCCGAGGGGCGGATGCCGAACCTCGCGAAGATCATCGAGGACGGGGTCTCGCGCGACTTCCACTCGCTCGAACCGAAGACGAAGTCGCCGACCATATGGACCACGATCGCGACCGGGAAGTCGCCCCGGAAGCACGGGATCTCGGACTTCATCGAGGGCACGGACGAGGCGCCGCTCTACAACTCGCTCGGCTGGCGCGTGCTTCCCGTTTGGACCATCCTCGGCGATCGGGACTACTCGGTCGGCGTCGTCAACTGGATGGTGAGCTGGCCGGCGAAGCCCGCGAACGGATACTGGGTGAGCAACAGGATCGGCTACGCGGCCGCCGACGGGTTCGAGGAGATCGAGTACGTCGCGTATCCGCCCGAGCTCGGTCCCGAGCTGGCGGAGTACGCGAAGCCGGTGAGCGAGACGAGCGACGAGGAGATCGCCTACTTCATGAACGGCGACGACTGGGCGACCGCCGAGGGCTGGGACATCTACGGCGGAGTCGAGGGGTTCCGGGAGATCTACGCCGCGGACGAGACGGTCCGTCAGACCGTCAAGTACCTCCTCGAATCGAGGGGCACGCCCGACTTCCTCGGCGTCTACCTGAACGGCGTCGACATCTGCTGCCACCGCTACTGGGCGCAGATGGACCCGTCGACCGTCGATCTCATCATGTCCCAGGAGTTCATCGACACGTTCTCGAGTCTCATCCCGCGCTACTACGAGCGCATCGACACGATCATCGGAGAGATCGTCGAGCGTCTCGACGAGGGCACGACCGTGATGGTCCTCTCCGACCACGGCTTCCGCGGGCCGTACCGCGACCGGCAGGGCCTCCACCTCGGGACGTGGATGCACAGGCCGATCGGCGTCTTCGCTGTCGCCGGGCCAACGATCGCCGCGTCGTCCGAGCGCACAGACGACGCGAGCGTCATGGACATCACGCCGACCGTGTTGGCGCTCCTCGGGGAGCCGGTCGCGAGGGACATGGACGGCTACGTCCTGACCGACATCATCGACGAGGGGTTCCTGAAGCGCCACCCGGTGGAGTACGTCGACACCTACGAGACGGACGAACCCGACGCCGAGGGCGCGCCGATTGAGTCCCCGGTCGACGAGGAGATCAAGGAGCGACTGAGGTCGCTCGGCTACATCGAATAGCACTGAGCCCGGGCGCTGGTCCGAAGTGAGCGGCGCGCGCGTCCGTCGGTCTCCGGGCTCCATTCATGATGGAGGTCTGTCGCAATGCGAAGACACCTCAGATCTGATGCCGGACGAGGAGCACCGGGAGGCGCGGCCGCCCTGGCGACGGCAGGCATCCTTCTCGTCGTCCTTCTGGCCGCCGTGATCGGAGGCTGCGGGGGAGCGCGTTCTTCGCCCGACAGACGGCTCCTCGTGGTGGGGATCGACTCCGCGGACTGGAAGGTCATCGACCCTCTCCTCGAGCAGGGGAGGCTCCCCAATCTGGAGCGGCTCATGTCGCGCGGCGTCTCGTGCGGATTGAAGTCGCTCGACCCGCCGCAGAAGTCTCCGGTCATCTGGACGAGCATCGCGACAGGGAAGAAGCCGGCGAAGCACGGGATCAACGACTACGTGACTCCGGACTCCGACAAGCTCATGACGAGCAACATGCGGACGGCGCGTACGTTCTGGGACATCCTCGGGGAAGATGGGACGACCTGCACGGTCGTTGGCTGGCTCGTGAGCTGGCCGGCCGAGCCGCTGAACGGATACATGGTCACCGACTATTTCCGCATAGTGCCGAAACCCGGCAAGGGGCTGACTGAGAAGCTGACCTACCCGGACGAGCTCCTCGACGAGGTCGAGGGCTTTCGAGTGGCCGGTGAGTCGCTCGCCGCCGAAGAGCTCGAGAGGTTCGCCTCGCCCGGGAGAGCGCTCACGAAGGACGAGGCAAGAGAGCTCCCGAGAGAGGAACTCTTCGTCGAGATGCGCGAAATCGACGCGATCGAACAGATGCTCTCGCAGCTCAGGCTTTTCATCGCCGGCGACATGACGTTCCTCTCGACGTCGAAGCACCTGATGGAGAAGCATCCGACGGACGTCTGCGTCGTGTACCTCCGCGGCGTCGACTCCGCGTCCCACAAGTTCTGGGCGTCCGCGAACCCCGACGACGCGGGACTCAGGGTCTCACACACGTACCAGCGCGTCTTCGGGGAGACGGTCGACAACTACTACGAGTACGCCGACGAGATGCTGGGCGAGCTCATCGACGCCTTCGGCGAAGGGACAAGAGTGATCGTGTGCTCGGACCACGGCTTCGAGGGTCCGCAGCCCGATCGCAAGCGGGGCGGCATCAACGAGCACGGCCCGACCGGCATCCTCGTCATGGCGGGCAAGGGCATCAGGGAAGGCGTCAGGATCGAGGAGGCCGAGGTGTACGACCTCACTCCCACGATCCTCGCCCTCTACGGGCTGCCGGTGGCTGGCGACATGGACGGCCGCGTGATCGATGAGGCGTTCGAGCCAGGCTTCCTCTCCGAGCAGTCCGCGACGGAGATCGCCACGTACGAGCAGACGGATCCGAACTAGGCAGCGCGGGCCGGGCTCTGAGGGCTGAGGCCCGACGGGAGGCTGACTTGAGGAGATCGACGCGACGGGGGACCACGAGGCGGCGCGCACTCGCGCTGCTTGCTCTGGTATCGGTCCTCCCGTTCATCGTCACATCGTGCGCCGAACCCGAGCCGATCGATCGCAGGATCATGCTGATCGGAATCGACGGGATGGAGTGGGACCTCATGGAGCCCCTCGTCGACTCCGGGCGGCTTCCCACCTTCGCCAGGCTCCTCGAGGAAGGAACCTGGGGGGAGGTGCGCTCGCTCGACGTGCTCGAGTCCCCCGTGATCTGGACGAGCATCGGGACGGGCAAGGTGCCGGAGAAACACGGGATCAGGGGGGTCGGGGAGCACGGTGACGGGCACGAGCAGATGCCGGTGACGAGGAACGTCCGGAGGGTGAAGACCGTCTGGGAAATTCTCGGGGAGAGCGGGGTCTCGGTCGGCATCATCGGATGGCTCGCGACGTGGCCCGCCGTGCCCGTGAACGGGTACCTCGTTTCGAACTACTTCGTGTTCGGGCAGCCGTCTGAGGCAGAGAGGACGAGCGCGATCACGTTCCCCGAGGGACTTGCCGACGACCTCTCGCGCTTCCACGTGAAGGGCGCCGACGTTCCCGACTCTCGGGCCGCCGAGTTCACCGGGGGAACGATCCCGAGAGGCGGAGTTGCGGGCACCAGGTTCGACGCCCTCAGGGGATTCATCGCCGCCGACGAGACGATCCGGCACGCGGGTCTGCATCTCGCCACGGCGATGCCCGTCGACTTCTTCTCGGTCTACCTGCGCGCGGTCGACTCGCCCTGTCACATGTTCTGGGTCGACACCTTCCCAGAGTCCGGGCCGGGCGCCACGGACGAGTCGGTCGAGCTCTTTGGGGATGTCATCCCGAAGTACTACGAGTATATGGACGCCGTCCTCGCGGAGTTCCTCGCCCTGGCCGATGAGAACACGACCGTCATCGTAACCTCGGATCACGGTTTCTCCGGCCCGGAGTGGACGGGCAGCACGTATCACGTCGGAATCAGAATGCACGACCCGACCGGTGTCATAATGTTCGCCGGCAAGGACATCGTCGTGGGCGGTGAGCTCGCGGACGTGAGCGTGCTCGACATCACGCCGACCATCCTCGCGCTCATGGGGATGCCCGTCGCCGACGACATGGACGGGAGAGTTCTCACCGAGGCGATCGACCGGTCGTTTCTGCGGGCGAACCCCGTGAAGATGATCGACACGTACGAGGACGAGGACGGCGACGCGTCCGGGGAGTCGGACGAGGAGCCGATCGAGTCCCCGTTGGACGACGAGGTGCGAGAGCAGCTGAGATCGCTCGGGTACATCGAGTAGACGACGGCGGCACGTCGCCTCGCTTCGGCGGCACCCCGCGACGACAGGCCGGAGGGACACGGCATGAAGTGCGCAGTGCGCGTGACATCGGTGCTCATGCTCGCCGTTCTCGGCTGCTGCTTCGGCTGCCGGGAGGCTCCGACCGCATCCACGATCGAGGGCCCGATCCTCGTGCTCGGCATCGACGGCGCCGAGTGGAGCGTGATCGAGCCGTTGATCGAGAGTGGCGAGCTTCCCAACCTGGCGCGCCTGATCGGGGGCGGCACGTCGGGGAGGCTGCGCTCGCTCGAACCCCCCGAGGGGTCGCCGGTCATCTGGACGACGATCGCAACCGGCAAATCGCCCGAGGCGCACGGAGTCCGTGGGTTCGTGCGGGGGGGTGGCGGGGCGGCCGACTTCCACAACGAGCCATACTCGAGCAACATGTGGACGGCGAGCGCGTTCTGGGACATCCTCGGGCGGCAGGGACTCCGGGTGGGGGTCGTCGGCTGGCTCGTGACGTGGCCTCCCTGGGAGGTCAACGGGTTCATGGTCTCGCAGTACGTCCACAGGATGGCGAGCTTCGGCGGCAGCGATGCTGAGAAGGGCGTCACGTACCCGGCGGAGATGGGGCCGCGCATCGCCCCGCTCGTCGCGACGCTCGTCGACGTGAGCGACGACGACCTCGTCAGGTTCGTGAATCTCGAGAGCGAACTCGGGATCGACGCCCTCGCAGGCCGAGGCAAGGACGTCCTGATCGAGGCCGTCGGGAGCGACGAGGCAGCCGTTGGCGTCGCGCTCGAGCTCATCGCCGAAGAAGGGCTCGATCTCGTGTGCGTCTACATGAGAGGCCTCGACGAGACCTGCCACGGGTTCTGGATTCACAGGGATCCCGAAGCGCGGCCCCCGGTCGATCCGGAGCACGCGCTCTCCATCACCATGGAGAAGCAGGCCGAAGCCTTCTCGGGAACGGTCGACGAGTACTACCGGTACACCGACGAGATGATCGGGAGGATCCTCGCGCCGTTCCCGGTGGACACAACCGTGATCGTGGTCTCCGATCACGGGTTCGCGGGGCCAGGCCCGTGGGGGGCGGGCAGGGTCCGCATGGGGATCGAGCAACACGGCCCCGACGGTGTCCTCATCGTGAACGGACCCGGGATCGTCCGAGGGCGCAAGATCGAAGGCGCCCGCGTTCACGACATCGCGCCTACGATCCTCACGATGGCGGGGCTGCCCGTCGGTCGTGACATGGAGGGCGAGGTCCTGATCGGGGCGTTCACCGAGGAGTTCGCCCGGACGCACCCTGTGCGTTTCGTGGAGACACACGAGACTGACATCCGCAAGGGAGTCGGCGAAGAGCCCATCGAGTCGCCCGTGGACGACGAGGTCCGCGAGCAGCTGCGGTCGCTGGGCTACATCGATTAGGAGACGGACCCGCAATCAGGGGGAGTGTCCTTGAAGGCAGACAGAATCTTGCTCGCTCTCGTCGTCCTCGTGTTCGTTGCGACCGTGGCGGTCCTGGTGCCGCGGTATCTCGCCGACGAAGAGGAACCGACGACCGCGACGTCCGAATCCGGCTCGGCGTCGCTCGTGATCATCGGCGTCGAGGGACTCGAGATGTCGATCGTCGAGCGGCTGGTCGGGGAGGGGAGGCTCCCTAACATAGCGAGGCTCCTGAGCGCGGGCGCCGTCGGGGAGTTCGACAGCCTCGGCAAGGACGTCGACCCGAAGATCGGCTGGACGTCTCTCGTGACGGGGATGACCCCCGAGCACCAGGGCATCGGCGGGACGAAAGTGTCGCACCGGGGAGAGGTGGTCAGGGCGCAGCTCATATCGACGAACCGAACGGCGGAGACCGTGTGGACGATTCTCTCAGGAAGCGGCGCGACGGTCGGAGTCGTGGGGTGGCCGTGCACGTGGCCCGTCGAGGAAGTGAACGGGGTCATGGTCGGACCGTACACGGCGTACATCCTGGGCCGAACACGCGGCGAAGATCCCAGGACCGTTCTCTACCCGCTCTCCCGTCAGGCCGTCATCGATCCCCTCATGGTCGAGGAGCAAACGATCAAACGGCTCGACCTTGCGCGGTTCATCGACCTCGATTCGGAGTACGGGATGGAAGCACTCGCGGGAGAGAATTACGTTGTGCTGCGGGTCGCCGTGGCGGGTGACCTGTCAGCGAGTCGCGTCGCCTCGAGCCTGGTCGGCGACCAGGGGATCGAGAATGTCCTCGTCTTCCTGCCCGGCCTGGACGCCGTGAGTCAGCGTTTCTGGCACTACATGGCCCCCGAGGCCATCGAGGCTCTCGGGGCGGAGGGCGACCACGCCCGACGGCTCGAGGAGCTGGTCGAGACACTAGGCGTCGTGATCGACCGATACTACGAGTACGTCGACGACACCGTCGGAGAGCTGGCCGCGCTCGCCGGGGAGACCGGGACGGTCGCCCTCGTCGCCGACCACGGGTACGCTGGCCTCGAGATCGACGCGAGAGGCCGGCCCAGGATCGGGCGCGAAATGCACAGCGAGCGCGGATTCTGGGTGCTGAGGGGGCCGCGCGTCGTCGAGGGCGCGCGGGCGGAGGTGTCGCTCTTCGACGCCGCCCCCACGGTCATGGCGGCGGCGGGGATTCCCGTGCCCGACGGGCTCGACGGGACCGTTCGCCGAGAGGTTCTGAAGAACTGACGGCGTGCCGCGCCACAGCCGCGCCGCCGTCCTGAACGCACGTCGGGAGGACGCGTGAAGAAGAGCATCCTCGTATTGCTCGGGCTCATCGCGATCGCCGTCGCGGTCGTCGGGTTCCGGCCCTGGTCCGACGGTGACACCGCCGGGTCGCTTCCCGGAGAGCCGCGTGTTCTTCTCATCGGCGTCGACGGCATGGACTGGGAGCGCGTCGAGCGTCTGATCGCCGAGGGGCGCCTTCCAAATCTCGCGAGGTTCCAGCGCGAAGGGGCGGCCGGCGTCCTCCGTTCGATCGCCCCGTACCGCTCGCCGAGCATCTGGACGAGCATCGCCACGGGGAAGACCGAGGAGAAGCACGGCGTGGAGGGATTCCTCGTTGACAGGGGCCACACCGCGATCGCAACGCCCGTGAGCTCCAACCTCCGACGCGCGAAGGCCCTCTGGCAGATCCTCAACGCGGCCGGCCGGACGTCTGGGTTCATCGGGTGGCTTGTGACGTGGCCGGCGGAGGAGGTCGACGGCTACATCGTCTCGTCGAGCTTCTTCCGCATGCTCGAGTGGGACCGCAGGGAGACCGAGAACCAGACGCACGCGGGTCGCATGGCGCGCGCCGTCTATCCACCCGAGCTGCTCGGGGAAATGGCCGAGTTCAGGGTGGCAGCGGACTCTGTGCCGATCGACGACGTCGCCGGCTACCTGGGAACGACCGACCACCTGGACGATGCCGAAGTTCAGTCGCTCCTCGCCGAGATCACGCGCATCCACGCGAGCGACCTGACGAAGCTCGCGTTGGCGGAGCACCTGACCCGGACCACGCCGACAGATCTCGTGGCCGTCTACTTTCGCGGAGTCGACCTCGCGTGCCACACCTTCTGGAGACACATGGAGCCCGAGACGTGGCCGTGGGAGCTCAGCCCCGAGACCGTCGAGACGTTCGCGCCGGCGATCGACCGATACTACGAGCAGACCGACGCCATCATCGGAGAACTGGTCGAGCTCTCCGACGAGAGCACGACCGTCATCGTGTGCTCGGACCACGGGTTCGCCGGTCACTCCGGCCGCGCCGACTTCGAGGGCGAGGCGGCGACGGGATTCGACATGCACAGGGAGGAAGGTGTCGTCTTCGTCATGGGACCGGGCATCGCCGGGGGTTTCGACGTCGCGGACGCCACCGTCCTCGACATCGCACCGACCGTCCTCGCGCTCCTCGGTCTTCCCGTCGGGCGCGACATGGACGGCAGGGTGCTGACAGAGATCATGGAGCCGGCGCTTCTCGAACTTCGTCCCGTCGCGGAGATAGCCACCTACGAATCAGGGGACGCGCCTGAAGGCGAGGAGCCGATCCCCTCACCGGTCGACGACGAGATCAGGGAGCAGCTCCGGTCCCTCGGATACATCGAGTAGGTTGCGTTCCACGGCGGTGAGATGAGCGCACGTTCCCGAAAGAAACAGGAGCGCGAGGACGCGAAGACCGTCGAGGGCGGGTGGTCCCCGCGCTCGCTCGTGGACTCGCCCTGGTTCTGGCCCGTCGTCATCTTCGTCTGCGCGCTGGTCCTCCGTGTGATCTACGTTCTCGAGATCCGCTACACGCCGTTCTTCCAGACACTCGGTCTTGACGCCAAGTACTACGACCGCTGGGCGAGAGAGATCGCGGGGGGCACCGCGTCCCGAGAGGCGTTCTTCATGACGCCCCTCTACCCGTACTTCCTCGCGGCGATCTACAGGCTCTTCGGCAGGGACCTTTTCCTCATCCGGATGATCCAGGCGGGTCTCGGGTCGCTGTCCGCCGTCCTCGTGTACTTCCTGGGCAAGGAGGTCTTCGACAGGAAGGTCGGCATCCTCGCCGGGCTCGTCGCGGCTGCCTACGGCGCTCTGATCTTCTACGACGGATCGATCATCCTCACGCCCCTCCTCGTCGTTCTCAACCTCGCCGCGCTCTTCCTTCTCATCCGTGCCGACGCGACCGACAAGCCCGCGCTCTACGCGCTCTCCGGAGTCGCGCTCGGGCTCTCCGCCATCGGACGCGCGGCGGTGCTCGTCTTCGTTCCGGCGGCGCTCCTGTGGGTCTGGCTCAGGCCCGGTGGAAGGGCGCGCGGGGAGGGCGAGACAGCGGGGAAGAGCGGGCACGAACGCCGTCGTCCTGGGCAGCGTTCGGGCGGCCGCGGGCGTCTGACGTCCGGCCGCGTGTCGCGCGCGATGGCCGCGGGGCTTCTCCTCCTCGGCGTCCTCGTCGTCCTCATGCCGGTGACGGTCAGGAACTTCGTCGTGTCGCAGGACTTCGTGCTCGTCACGTCGAACGGCGGGCTCAACTTCTACATCGGAAACAGCGAGATCTCGTCGGGAAGCTACGCGCTGCCGCCGGGGCTCGACATCGTGAACGATCCCGACGGGAAGACGATCGCGGAGGCGGCGACAGGCCGCGAGCTTGGTCCGTCTGAGGTTTCGTCGTACTGGTACGGCCGGGCGCGCGCGTTCATCTCCGAGAACCCGGGCCGTTGGGTCCGCCTTCTCGTGCGGAAGCTCTCGTGGGCGACGAGCTCGTACGAGCTGCCGCAGCTCGAGAACTACTACTTCCAGAGCAGGTATTCCCGACTCCTCTCGTTCCCGCTGCCGGGGTTCGCGGTTCTCGCGCCGCTCGGTCTTCTGGGACTCGGGCTCGCGTTCAGGCGTCGCCGGTCGCTGCTTCTCGCGGTCTTCTTCGCGATCTACGTGCTGTCGGTCGTGGCGTTCTTCGTACTCTCGCGATACCGGCTTCCGGCGGTGCCGGTCCTCATCATCGGGGCCGCGTACGCGGTCTTCGAGGTCGTGCGGCGGGTCAGGGAACGCGACTGGCGGAGCCTCGTCGTTCCTGCCGTGGCGCTCGTGGTCCTCGGGTTCATCGTGAACACGAACTTCTATGGGGTGGATCGGGGGAAGGGGTTCGCGCAGTCGCACTACAGACTCGGGATCATCTACGGGGATCGGGGCGACAACGACCGGGCGATCGCTGAGTACCGGCGATCGGTCGCGATCGACCCGCTTTATCCCAAGAGCTACCTGAACCTCGGCGCACTCCTCGCCGACAGCGGCGAAGGCGCGGAGGCCGTCGAGATGTTCAGGAACGCGGTGCGGCTCGATCCGGGCTACGCGGCCGCGAGGGTGAACCTCGCCATCGCCCACGGACGAGTCGGCGACTACGAAGCGGCCATGTCACAGCTCGACACGCTCCTCGCGGCGGATCCCGGGAACGCAATGGCTCTCAAGGAGAGAGGCATCGTTTTCTACCGAACGGGGCGGGCGGAGGAGGCGGTCGCGGCGTTCGAGGAGGCAGCCCGACACGACGTCGACGGGAGGGAGAGGCCGGAGATCGAGTTCTACATCGGACTCATCGCGCGCCCCGGTCGTCCGGAGGTGCCTCAGGCCGCTGCCCGAGCGATGGCAAGGGCCGACTCGCTGACGCGCGCGGGCCGCCCCGTCGAGGCGGTCGCGGAGTACGAGGAGGCGGCGAGACTGGCCCCCGCGTCGGGGGAGCCGCTCAGACGGCTCGCGACGCTGAAGCGCGACATGGCCCTCCTCGACGAGGCACTTGACCTCATGGCCGGCGCGCTCCGCGTGGACCCGGCGCTCGACCACGGCCACTTCATGATGGGCGTCATCCTCAACGAGGCGGGGCGCCACGACGAGGCGATCCGGGAGTACGAGTCGGAGCTTCGCATCAACCGGGACTTCGCTCCCGCGCACCTGAATCTCGCTCTCACCTACCAGTTCCACGCAGGAAACCCCAACCTGGCGGCCTATCACTACCGCCGCCACATCGCCCTCGGCGGCGAGCGGATAGAGGCGATCGAGTCGCTTGTTCGAGAACTCGACGCGTCTGGACCGTAGTCCTCGCGCCGCCTGGTCCCCTTGAGCCCGTCCGGTCTCCTGGCCGCTCTCGTCTGTGGTCCTCACAGCGGAGGACGTGGGCTGCACTCCTCCCGGGGGGCGAGCCGCGGTGACGTGTGCTCAGTAACTCTCCCGCCCGCCCGCTGTCCAGGCGTCTGCCGGCGCCCGGAGCGAGGCGATCGGCCGTGTCTGCTCCCGCACGACCGCAGTCGGGCCTTCGAATGGCGGAAAAAAGGGGCGAGGAGCCGGTATTACCTGACGCCTCGCCGGTTGCTGTGTTTTGCCTCGGGTCGTTGACACGGCCCAAGACTCCTGTTATAATGTCTACTGAGTCGGGAAATAGCGAGAGTGTTGTAGGCTTTCGACCCACCCATGTTTGTGCGAGATGGCTCCATCTTGCGGACGGGTGGGTTTATTCGTCTGCAGGCAGCACAAATCGAGCAGTTTCCTAGCACCTGGGATTGCGTCATAGCAGGAGAAGTGGCTTCAGAAGTTGTTTCTGGACCCCGAATCGACACCTCGGCCATCGCGCCGGAAGGTGGACTTGACTCGCGGAGCGAGCGGTCGGGGATATCGAAGCATAGATGCGAAGCACGATGAGCAGATCACAACATTGGGGGGGGATTGAGCGTATGAAGAACCAGCCTCTGGCAGTGCTGGCTGTCGGCCTGGTTCTGGTGGCATTCGTGAGCGGGGCCCTCGCAGGGGATCTCGGCACGAACCACCGGAGCGCAGTTGAAAGGCCCTGGCAGGCGGCATCTGCGTCAGATGCATTCAGGGGGACCAGGCTGGATACCCTCTGGATCTTCGACGCGGACTTTGAGACCGAGGGCGGCGACAACGCCGGTTGGACGGCGTACGACCGGAGCGGGACCCTGGGCCAGGAGGAGAATTTCTGGCATCACGACACCATCCGGATCGACACGTTCTCTTACCTCGGTGACAGCACGTGGTGGTGCGGCAGGTACAGCGAGTGCTGGATCCAGCCGCGTGGGTACGGGAACGACTGGATCCAGATTCTGGAGCGGAGCTTCCCGGAGGTCGCGGCCAACACGACGGCCGGCGACCCCTTGACGCTCGACTGGGACCAGCGGTTT
>JALGVN010000325.1 GCA_025774645.1 bacterium | reverse complement strand
GTACCGGTCGTCAACGGGGTGCCGGGCGTCTTCGAGGACAAGGAGCTCATCGCTTGCGACCGCACCGGCGGAGCGCACGACGGGAACATCTACGTCACGTGGGCGCGGTTCTGGAGCACGCTGATCATGAACTCGAGATCGACCGACGGGGGAGTGAGCTACGACAGCCCCGTCCAGGTCAGCGACCTCGGCGGCGTCCAGTGGCCCGTCCCCGCCGTCGGCCCCGACGGAACCGTGTACATCGCTTGGGTGCACTACTCGCCGCCGCAGATCCGGCTCGACCGGTCGTACGACGGCGGCGCGACGTTCGGCAGCGACACCATCGTCACCGATACGGACACGGGATCGCTCGACATCAACGGCGGCGTGAGGGTCTTCTGCTTCCCGGCGATGGACTGCGACGTCACGGGAGGGACGTACGACGGGCGTCTGTACATCGCGTACATGGACGAGGGCGCGGGCGACTACGACATCTTCCTGCGCCGCTCGGACGACCACGGCGAGACGTGGACCTCACCACTGCGGGTGAACAACGATTTCATCGGCAACGGCGCCGATCAGTTCCACCCCTGGACCGTCGTCAGCCCCGACGGTGTCGTGAACGTCATCTTCTACGATCGACGACACGACCCGTCCAACCTCTTCATGGATCTCTACCTTGCGCAGTCGCTCGACGGGGGGCAGTCGTTCGAGTCGAACATCAGGCTCACGTCGGTCTCATCCGACCCGACGGCGGGAAGCGCGAGGGCGGGACTGATCGGCGAGTACATCGGTCTTGCGGCCGTCTCCGCGGATCGCGTGTTCCCGGTCTGGACCGACACGCGACTCGGCAACCAGGACGCGTTCACGACCGTCTACGATCCGACGTTCAGCGCGGTGCCGGAGGGCTCGCCGGTCGCGCGGCTCAGCCTCTCCGCGCCGTCGCCGAACCCCGCCGTGCGTGAGAGCCGCGTCGCGTTCGCATCGCAGGACGCGCGCGAGATCGGCGTCGAGATCTTCGACGTCTCCGGACGACTCGTCCGGTCGCTCGCGGCTCGTCCGGGAGCGGACGGAACGGGGGAGATCGCGTGGGACGGAGGGGATGCGTCGGGCCGACCCGTCGCATCGGGCGTCTACTTCCTTCGGGCGACCGCCAGGACGGCGGCCGGCCCGGCGACCGCGTCCGCGAAGATCGTCGTCCTCAGGTAGAAGTCACACGCGCGCAAGCGCACGCACAAGACACCGAGCGGCCGTCGGAACCTCCGGCGGCCGCCTCGCATTTCCGGCCAATACTCACTTTGACAACGAAGCAGACAGTGGTATAATGCCGCCGTCAAACAGATAGAAACGGGGAACACCATGATCTCTCGTTGTCCACAACTCTATTGTGAGGCACTCCGCAAGAGCGCGTGAGTGCCTCCTTTGCTAGGGAGGAAAGACGATGCGACGCACCCTCCTCGCACTGACTGTCGTTCTTCTGGTCGCGCTCGCGGTACCGGTATCCGCGGACTGGGACGAGACAATGCCAGCCAAGTGGGTCCAGATGCCGGACCTCGATCCGGCCACGAGCGGGAACGTGAACGCCACCGGCACGGATCCGTTCCCGTACCTTCTCGCCGACGACTTCCTTTGCACCGAACCAGGGTACATCACCGACTTCCACTTCTGGGGTTCCTGGTACCACGACCAGCTCCCGTTCGGCGACCCGAACAACGTCACGTTCACGCTCAGCATCCACGCGGACATCCCCGACAGCCTGAGCCCGACCGGCTACAGCATGCCCGGCGAGCTCCTCTGGTTGCTGGACTTCGCCCCGGGTGACTTCACCGCGCAGATCTGGCTTGACGGAGGGGAGCAGGGGTGGTTCGAGCCTCCAGCGTTGTGGGAGCCCGGCGCGGACTTCACATGCTGGCAGTACAACTTCTACATCGACGCGGCCGAGGCGTTCTGGCAGATGGGCACTCCCGAGGTCCCCGTCGTCTACTGGGTGGACATCCAGGCACACCCGTGGGACGAAACGGCCTTCTTCGGAGTGAAATTCTCGCTCGACCACTGGAACGACGACGCCGTCTGGATCGATGCCCAGGAGCCGTACACGGGTGACTGGCACGAACTCATCTATCCACCGGGACACGACTTCGAGGGTCTCTCGGTCGATCTCGCGTTCGTGGTCACGGGAGAGGCACTTGAGGAGCTCGACTACGGCGACGCGCCGGACGGCGCGTACCCCGTCTCGTATCCGACGCTCGTCGTCAACGACGGCGCGCGCCACGCGCTGACTCAGCCCGTCTACATGGGCGCCGGGGTGGATTCCGACCCCGACGGCCAGCCAGATGCCACGGCGACCGGCGACGACAACGACGGGAACGACGACGAGGACGGCGTGACGTTCACGACGCCGCTCGTCCCGGGTCAGGCCGCCTCGCTCGACATCCAGATGATGACGATCGGCGTCATCGACGGCTGGATCGACTGGGGCGCCGACGGAAACTGGGGTCCGGTCCAGGACCAGATCATCTTCTC
>JALGVN010000086.1 GCA_025774645.1 bacterium | reverse complement strand
GCGGTCGCGATCGCGAAGCTCGTGCGTGGCGGCGAGAGCTTCTGAGGAGGCGCACGTGTACCCCGTCGACCCCGAACTCGCAGCGCGCATCAAGCTCCTCGTGCTCGACGTGGACGGCGTCCTCACCAACGCGAGCCTCGTGCTCGGGCCGTCGGGCGAGGAGCTCAAGACGTTCTCGGCCCGCGACGGGATCGGCATCAAGGTCGCGCAGTACGCCGGCGTCGAGGTAGCGTTCCTCTCCGCGCGGTCTTCCGTGATAGTCTCGAAACGAGCGGAGATGCTCGGCGTCCACGAAGTGCACCAGGGCGAGCGGGAGAAACTGCGCGTCGTGAAGAGCATGGCGGCGCGGATCGGAATCGGACTCGACGAGATCGCGTACGTGGGCGACGACATTGTCGACCTCGCGCCCGTGGCGGCCGTCGGCATGGGTGTCGCGGTGGCAGACGCCTGCGCAGACCTCAAGGAGGTCGCCTCCCACACGACGACGGTTCCGGGAGGGAACGGCGCGGTGCGGGAGACGGTCGAATCGATCCTGACTGCCCGGGGTGAGTGGAAGAGCGCGGTCGAGGGGTACCTGGCGCGCACTTGACGACCGGCGAGCGACCGGCGCGAAGCGCAGCCGGCGCGCGGGCCGCGGGCGCCGCAGGAGGGCTTTCTGAAGGTGACCGAGGAGAAGGCACGAGCGGAGACACCCCGCACAGGCGACGTGGAGATCGTTGCCCTGGCGAGAGAAGTGCTCGGGGTCGAGTGCGCGTCGCTCGAGACGGTGGCCGAGCGCATCGGCGAGACCTTCGTCGCCGCTGCGCGGGCGATCAGCCGCACGCGCGGGATGGTCGTCCTCTGCGGTGTGGGGAAGTCCGGCATCGTGGCCAGGAAGATCGCCGCGACGTTCGCGAGCACGGGGACGCCTGCCGCGTTCCTGCACCCTGCCGACGCGGCACACGGGGACATCGGTCTGGTGGCGGGGAGCGACGTGATCGTCGCGGTCTCGAAGAGCGGGGAGGGAGACGAGATCCTCCAGATCCTCCCGATCCTCAAGGACCTCAAGGTCACGATCATCGCCATCACCGGCAGCCCTTCATCGTCGCTGGCGTCGCTCTCGGACATCGTCCTCGACGCGAGCGTCGAGCGCGAGGCCTGTCCGCTCGACCTGGTTCCCACGGCGAGCACGACGGCGGCGGTCGCGCTGGGCGACGCCCTGGCGGTGGTCGTCATGAAGGAGAAGGCGATCGGGCGCGAGGACTTCGCGTACTTCCATCCAGGTGGAGCGCTCGGGCGTAGACTCCTCCTGAGGGTGCGAGACGTCATGCACACGAAGGACCAGCTGCCCGTCGTCACTGAGGACGCGAGCATGAGGGAAGGAGTCCTCGAGATCGCCAACAAGCGTCTCGGTCTGACGACGGTCGTCGACCGGGACGGGAAGCTCGTTGGCATCCTCACCGACGGCGACCTGAAGCGGATCCTCATGGAGCGGGAGGACGTCCTCGGGACGAGGGTCGGCGACGTGATGTCGTCGAGTCCGAAGACGGTCGGACGGGACGAGCTCGTCGCCGCCGCTCTCGAGAAGATGGAGACGCTCCCGCCTTCGCCGATCACGTCCCTGGTCATCGTGGACGAAGAGGGACGCCCGGAGGGCGTCATCCACATCCACGACTGCCTGAAGGCGGTGGGCTAGCCGGCCCCTCCGGCAACGCTCACCGACCGGCCCCCTGGCGGCAGTCCGAGAGCACCCCTACTGCATCCCCCAACCGCTCCGGCGGCCCCTGCAAGGTGCCGCGCGGTCCCTTGCACGCTCCCTTCGCACCCGCTTGACCCAGGTTGCCCCGTCTGCTACGCTCCCGGCGTTAGTGCCCCGAACCCGGCAGGGCAGGGCGCGGCGGAGCGGACGCCGGTATCGTGCCACAGGAGACCGAGTTGCGCAGAAGGAACGGGGCTCCTTGAGTGGGCTCCGGGAGTCGGGTATATTGGGTCGCCGGCATTGATCGTCGGTGCGGACGATTTCTGGCCCGTTGCTTGCATTGTGCTCGGGTCTATCTTACTCGGGGGGTCTCGCGAACGTGAAGGTGCTGCGCGCTCTCTTTCTGATCGGCCTCGCTCTTCCGCTGGCGGTGACGCTGGCGGGATGCCAGAGCGGCCCGACGGAGGAAGAGACGGAGTCGTCTGTCCTCCCGGACCACGAGATCGACGGTTTTGAGCTGATCCAGACGCGCGAAGGCGCCAGGCTCTGGAAGCTCAAAGCGAGACGGGCGCTCATCTTTGAGGACGCCGACCGGGTCGAGATGGAGAGTGTCCGGATCGACTATTTCAACGACCGAGGCGACACCCGTTCCACCCTCACCGCCAAGAACGGTCTTCTCCGACGCAAGACGAACAACATGGAAGCGCGAGGCGACGTGGTGGTGACGGCCGACGACGGGACGATCCTCACGACGCAGAAGCTGACTTGGAATGAGAGAACCGGCAAGATCGAGTCGGACGAATTCGTGCGCGTCACGAAGGGGAGCGACGTCTTCACGGGAGTGGGGGTCGAGGCTGATCCGGACCTCAAGAACATGCGCGTGAAGTCGGAGTTCAGAGCGTACGTGCGAAGCCCAGAGGGTGAGCTTGTCGAAGAGAAGTGATAACGCCCAGACGAGAGCAGGCGGCGACCCGGGAACGCTCCGCGCTTCGGGGTTGGTGAAGCGCTACGGGCGTCGGGCAGTGGTGAACGGGGTGGAGGTCGAGCTCCGGCGAGGCGAGGTCGTGGGACTCCTCGGCCCGAACGGGGCGGGCAAGACAACGACCTTCCACATGATCGTCGGGCTCCTGACCCCAGACGCGGGGGCGGTCTACCTGGACGACGCCGACATCACGCGGGAGCCGATGTACCGGCGCGCTCGGATGGGCGTCGGCTACCTCTCGCAGGAGTCGTCGATCTTCCGGGGACTCACGGTGCGACAGAACATCCTGTCGATCCTGGAGATGCAGGGAGGCACCCGCGCGGAGAAGGACGCGAGGCTTGCCGAGCTTCTCGATGAGCTAGGGATCACCGATCTCTCGGGGCAGGGAGCCGACACGCTCTCCGGAGGAGAGCGGCGACGGGTCGAGATCACCAGAGCGCTGGTGACGCGGCCGGCGTTTCTCCTGCTGGACGAGCCGTTCGTCGGGATCGACCCGATCGTGGTCCAGGACATCCAGGCGATCATCAGACGTCTCAAGGAACGGAACATCGGCATCCTCATCACGGATCACAACGTGCGGGAGACATTGTCGGTGACCGACCGAGCATATATCATGTATGAGGGAGAGATTCTCCTGTCCGGCAGCGCCCACGAGCTCGCCACGAACGAAGAGGCGAAGAAGCTCTACCTGGGCGAGCGGTTCCAGCTGTAGGGCCGTCGAGCGAACCAACCGGGACGCGGGAGAGACGATAGCCGGAAGAGGAAACACACCATGGACATGAAGCCGAGACTGGGTCTACGGATGTCGCAGCAGCTCGTGATGACGCCGCGGCTCCAGATGGCCCTCAAGATCCTGCAGGTGTCCACCCTCGAACTCGAGCAGTTCCTGAAGCAGGAGCTTCTGCAGAACCCGCTGCTCGAACCGCTCGAGGAAGAGGAATCCGAGCTCGAGCAGACCGAGTCCGAGGAGGGTGGGGAAGAGTCGTCGGACGAGAGCGCGTCCGACGACGCTCCGGCCGACGACCGGACGGTGGAGGAGAAGGCGGAGGCGGCCGAGGACGAACCGGTGAAAGAGGACTCGGGAGAGAAGGAAGAGCCCGAGGACATTCTCGACTGGGACGACTACTACGACGACGTCTACTCGCACGCCTACGGTCAGAACCTGGCGCGCGACGAGGACGAGCAGTACGAGCGCGTGCCGGTGGCGGTGACGACGTTCGAGGACGAGCTCAAGCAGCAGCTGCACGTCGAGTGCGACGACGACTCGCTCGTGGGCGTCGCCGAGTACATCATCGACGAGCTTGACCGCGACGGTCACGTACACGACTCGCTCGAGATGATCGCCCGGGCGCTCCGGGTCGACGTCGAGATCGTCGAGAAGGCGCTCATGCTCGTTCAGTCCCTCGAGCCGCCCGGAATCGCCGCGAGGAGCATCGAGGAGTGCCTCATCCTTCAGCTCACACGCAAGGGGTTCGGAGACTCCCTGGCGGTGCGTGTAGTCGAGGAGTGTTTCGAAGAGCTCAAGGTCTGCAAGTACGATCAGATCAGGCGCAAACTCGGGACGACCACCGACGAGCTCCGCGCCGCCATCAACGAGATCTCGAAGCTGGATCCGCGGCCCCGGGTCGATCCCACGGTCAAGGACCCCGGGTACATCACGCCGGATCTCATCGTCGAGGACATCGACGGCGAGTACGTGGTCTATCTGAACGACCAGGACGTTCCGCGGGTACGCATCAACCCGACGTACCGACAGATCCTCAGCACCGAACCGGGATCCGAGGAGCGCGAGTTCATCACGAAGAAGCTGAAGGCCGCCCGCTGGATCGTGCAGAGCATCGAGAACCGCCGCCGAACGATGGTGCGCGTGACCGAGAGCATCGTCCGTGCTCAGGCTCCGTTCTTCGCGAAGGGCGTGTCCGCGCTGAAGCCGCTTACCCTCCAGCAGATCGCGGACGACGTCAGCATGCACGAGTCGACGGTGAGCCGCGTCACGCGCGGGAAGTACGTGCAGACGCCTCGCGGCACGTACGAGCTCAAGTACTTCTTCTCGAGCGGCATCCGCACGCGGACGGGCGAGGAGGTCGCATCGAAGGCTGTCCGTGACGCGATGAAGGAGATCATCAGCCGGGAGGACAAGAGGAAGCCCCTCTCGGACCAGAAGATCGCCGAGGAGCTCAGGCGCAGAGGGTTCACGATCTCCCGGCGGGCCGTAGCGAAGTACCGCGACCAGATGGGTATCCTGAGGGCAGGACTCAGGAAAGAGATATAGAGGGCTCCTCCAGGCGGGGTCGGGGATTTGCTCAAGGACGTCGTCTTCCAGCCGGCGAGCGCCGATGCCTCGGAGTTCGCTGTTTCGTACTGGAAGGTCGATCCCGGCGGGGATGTGAGTGAGGGGGGCGTTCTCCTCGTGGTTGAGTCCGTCGAGGAGAAGGTAGCGCTCGTCGTCCCCTCACCGTACACCGGAGTGCTCAGAGAGGTCGTCGCCCGAACGGAGAAGACGATCTCGGCGGGTGACGTGCTCGGGAGGATTGACGTTCCGTGACGGGTGATCCGAGACTCCCATCCTGGCTCACGAAGCCGCTCGGCGACCCCGACATGGTCGGCCGGGTCAGGAAGACCCTCACCACCTACAACCTCAATACCGTCTGTGACGAGGCGAAGTGCCCAAACCGCGTCGACTGCTTCGGGCGAGGGACCGCCACGTTCCTCATCCTCGGCGACCGATGCACGAGGGACTGCCGCTTCTGTGCGGTGACCCACCTCGATCCTGTTGTGCCCGACTCCTCGGAACCGGCCGCCGTGGCGAATGCCGCGAAGGCGCTGGGCCTGAAGCACGTCGTCGTCACGTCTGTGACGAGAGACGACCTGCCCGACGGAGGTGCTTCTCACTTCGCGGAGACGGTCCACGCGCTCAGACGAGCGCTCCCGGAGGCGGGTGTGGAGGTCCTGGTCCCGGACTTCCGGGGCAACGCGGCGGCGATCGACACCGTGCTCGCGTCGCGGCCCGACGTCTTCGGGCACAACGTGGAGACCGTCGAGCGACTGTACGCCGACGTCCGCGCGGGCGCGGACTACTGGGGTTCGCTCGCCGTGCTCTCGCGAGCCCTGGAACAGGGCGCGCTCGTCAAGTCCGCGATCATGCTGGGCGTGGGCGAGACGGACGAGGAGATCGAGGAGACTCTCGCCGATCTCCTGAACGCCGGAGTCGAGATCGTCTACATCGGCCAGTACCTCCGCCCGACGCCTGAGCATCACAGGGTGGCCAGGTACGTCACACCACCGGAGTTCGAGGAGTGGGAGAGGACCTGCCGTTCGTTGGGTTTCGCGTGGGTCTCTTCCGGTCCGTTCGTGAGGAGTTCCTACGAGGCGGACGCGGCGTTCGCGCGGGTCCGCGGGCGCTCCCGGCAACAAGAGCGAGACGCCTGAAAGGAGCGGTGATGAAGATAAGGGTCACGGCAAGGCACGCCGAGCTCGATCCGGATCTCAGGCAGCACGTGGAGGACAAACTCTCGCACCTCGCGCACTACTTCGACAGGGTCGACGAGGCCCACGTGGTCTTCGGCCGGGAAGGTCCGATGTCGTGCGCAGACGTGACGGTGCACGCCTCGCGCGTCGTCGTGTCGAGCGAGCAGACCGGCGAGGACCAGCGGAAGGCGTTCGACCGAGCCCTCGAGAAAGTCGAGCGGCAGATCCGCAGGCACAAGGAGAGGGTGCGCGACAGGAAGCACGGGGAGCGGACTGCCGACGCCGCGGCCGCGGCCGGAGGCATCCCGCCGGAGGAGATCGGAATCGTGCCGGAGAAACTGTCCGGATCGCCGCTGAGTCCGGAGGAGGCGATCGAGCAGCTGGACGAACTGAACGCCCGGTTCCTGGTCTTCGAGAACGCCGAGACCGGGAAGATCAACGTCATCTACAGGCGGGACGACGGAAACTACGGCCTCGTCGAGCGGGGCGTGTAGTCATCCGATTTCGGAAGGGAATCCGGTACCGATGGACCGCGTGACGGTCAAGCAGCTCGCCGAACGACTCCGCAAGACCTTCGACGTGGAGTTCCTGACGTCGGAGGAGACGCGCACGGGGGAGGTCGCGAGAAGCGAGATTTCGCGCCCGGGGCTTCTTCTGACGGGCTTCGAGCAGGGCTTCGACCCGGAGGTCGTCCAGGTCATGGCCGAGCAGGAGGTGGCGTACGTCGAGTCCCTCGGCGCGGCCGAGCGGGAGGGCGCGCTCGACCGGCTGTGCGCCGTGGCCATGCCCTGCATCTTCGTCGTCGACGGTCTGACGGCCCCCGCCGGGCTGATCGACCGGGCGGAGGCCGCGTCGATCGCGGTGCTCGCGACGAAGACGTCGCGGAGCCCCTTCATGCGCGAGCTCGGCGCCGCGCTCGATGACCTGCTTGCGCCGGAGAAGACCGTCCACGGGACGCTGGTCGACGTCTACGGGGTCGGGCTCCTGTTCACGGGCAAGAGCGGCATCGGCAAGAGCGAGTGTGCGCTCGACCTCGTCGAGAACGGCCACCGCCTCGTGGCCGACGACGTGGTGCACGTCGTCCGGATGCGGGGAGGGCACCTGATAGGCTCCGGGCACGCGAACGTCAGGCACTACATGGAGCTCCGCGGTGTCGGCATCGTCGACGTGGAGGCGATGTTCGGGATACGCGCGATCCGGAAGCAGAAGCGCATCGAGGTCGAGGTCAGACTCGCGACCTGGTCGGAACTCGACGACTACGAGCGACTCGGTTTCGAAGAGACGCTGACCGACATCCTCGGCGTCGGGATCCCGGTCGTGACGCTGCCTCTCGTGCCCGGGAAGAACATCACGGTCATCTCGGAAGTCATCGCGCTGAATCACCTTCTCAAGATCCGGGGTATCCACCCGGCGAGGGAATTCGAGAGTAGGCTCAAGGACATCTCGTCGTCCGGAAAGAGGGGGCGCGGGATCCTCGAGGGTGACAACGAATGAGCGAGGCACGGAAGAAGATAGCCTGCGTGGTCGTTGCGCACGGCAACGTGGCGCAGTGCCTGATGGATGCCGTACAGGGCATCCTGGGTACGCAGTCGAACTGGGTCGCCATCTCGAACGCGGGGCTGGGGCTCAACGACTTGAACGCGGCGATCGCGGAGGCGATCGCGGAGCTCCAGAAGACCTGCGACGTGATCGTGATGAGCGACATGCCCGGCGGGAGCTGCCATCACGCCTGCCAGGAGGTGATCGGGCAGAACTCCGAGGTCCGGGCCGTGTCGGGTCTGAACCTCATGATGCTTCTCGAGTTTTTCGTGAAGCGGGACCGCCAGCCGGTCGACGATCTCCTGGGTCTGGTCATGGAGCGCGGACGCGACGCGATCCGGATCCTGTAGGAAGCGAGACACGCGTGGCCTACGTCCTCGTCAGAATCGACGACAGACTCATCCACGGACAGGTGACGGTTGCGTGGGGAAGCGACCTCGCACCCGACCGGATCATCCTCGTCAACGACGAGGTCGCCGGAGACGAGTGGAGGCGCAGCCTCTATGCGGAGACCGACGCCCTCGGGGCTGCGGTGTCGGTTCTCTCCACGGTAGAGTTTCTCGAGCGCAACCGGGAGCGCCGCTGGAAGAGTGAGCGGGCCCTGGTCCTCGTCGAATCGCCTCGGGATCTGCTCCGGTTGATCGAGGGCGGACTCGCGATCGAGTCGGCTAACGTCGGCGGGCTTCACTACAGCGAGGGAAAGCGCGAGCTCCTGCCGTACTTCTTCGTCGACGGCGATGACCTCGAGGCGATCCGGGCGATCCTCTCCAGGGGAATCCGGCTCGAAGCACGTGACGTTCCGCACACGCAGTCGATCGACGTGGCCTCGCTCATCGCGGGCCTCGGCGACGACTCCGGACGAGAGGGGCAGTGACCGCGTGAAGGCGACGCTCATCCTCTGCATCCACAACCACCAGCCCGTCGGCAACCTGCCTGGCGTTTTCGAGTACGCCTACAGGGACGCGTACCTGCCGTTCCTCGAGGCGATCGAGAAGTTCCCCGGGATCAAGCTCGCGCTCCACAACACCGGGCCGCTTCTCGAGTGGTACGAGGAGCACGAGCCTTCCTACATCGAACGGGTGGGCGCGCTCGTCGACCGCGGCCAGGTCGAGATCCTCACCGGCGCGTTCTACGAACCGATCCTCTGCGGGATTCCCGAGCGGGACGCAGCCGGACAGATCGCGAAGATGAACGACTACATCGAGTCGACCTTTGCCGTGAAGCCGCGGGGCATGTGGCTCGCGGAGTCTCGCCGGGGTCGAGGACGACGACCTCACGGGATACTACGTCACCGAGGAACAGGGCGTGCCTCTCCGCGTCTTCCCGATCAGCAAGCGCCTGAGGTACGTGATTCCGTTCCAGGAGCCCGAGGAGACGGTCGCGCATCTCCGCGGACTCGCAGAGCGGGGGCCCGGTCTGATGGCCGTCTTCGGAGACGACGGCGAGAAGTTCGGCGTGTGGCCCGGAACCCACACCCACGTGTTCACGGACGGCTGGCTCGAGCGGTTCTTCGAGACGCTGGAGGCGAACGCCGACTGGCTGACCACGTCGACGTTCGCGGAGTACGTCGATCGCGAGCCTCCGCGCGGCCGCGCCCACCTGCCGACCGCGTCGTACCCGGAGATGATGGAGTGGGCGCTGCCGACTCCGGCGAGGCGGAGCTACGAGGGACTGCTCGCCCGCCTCGAGAAGGACGGAACGCTCCCGGAGTGGGGACCGTTCCTCTCGGGCGGGATCTGGAAGGGCTTCCAGGCGAAGTACGACGAGTCGAACGTCATGACGCGCAAGATGTACCGCGTGAGCGACAAGGTCGCGAGCCAACAGAGGGCCAACGACCTCCTGCGCGAGACGGGGAGCGATCCGTCGCTCGCCGCGGTCGGCGGGAGGGCCGACGGCCCGGTCGTCGACGCGATGGTCGTGGCGAAGGCGAGAAACGAGCTCTGGAAGGGGCAGTGCAACTGCGCGTACTGGCACGGGGTCTTCGGAGGACTCTACCTGCCGCACCTCCGCTCGGCGATCTACCGGCACCTGATCAGAGCGGAGAACCTGCTCGACTCCGTCCGCGGCGAGACGTGGGACGCCGTCGAGGTCATCGACCACGATCTGGACGGGAACGCGGAGATCGTCCTCGAGTCGCACTGGGCGAACGTCTTCATCGCGCCCGCGCGTGGAGGGACGATCTTCGAACTCGACGCCCGCGAGGCCGAGGTGAACTTCCTCGCGACGATGTCCCGGTACGACGAGGCTTACCACCACTCGATCGTCGACGACTGCGAGACCAACGACTGCGAGGTCCAGACGATCCACGGGACTACGCACGCGAAGGAAGACGGGCTCGAGAAGCTGGCGGGGGTCGACAGGGCTCCGAGACGCTCCGCCGTCGACCGGTTCTTTGCCGCCGGGACGGCCGCCGGCGAGGCCGCCGCCGGGACGGCCGCGGACGTCGGGACGTTCGCGGAGGGCCCCTGCGGGTTCGAGCTCAGGAGAGACGGGGGGGCCGTAGGGGTCGTCCTCAGGCAGGACGGTGCCGTCGCGACAGCGGACCGCGACGCGCGCTTGAGCCTCGAGAAGCACGTGTGGCTCCTTCCCGACGGGGCGGTCCGTGTCGACTACGAACTCACCGCCGGTGACGACGTACAGGCCCTCTTCGCTCCCGAGTGGAACCTCGCGTTCCTCACCGGGTCCACGGAGTACCTGCATCTCTCGCACGAGGGCTCTCGGCGGAAGGACGCCGGCAGACTCTGGGACTTCCCGGAGTCCGAGGGGATCACGTTCCGCGACCGCCTGAGCGGTCAGGCCCTGAAGCTCACGTTCGAGCCCGTCGGCGGGCTCTGGACGTGGCCGCTCGAGACGGTATCGCAATCCGAAGGTGGTCTCGAGCGCGTCTTTCAGGGAGTGACGGTCACCGCGAACTGGCCAATCGAGCTGAAAGCGGGGGCCCGCGCCCGTTTCTCGGTGATGCTGGCGATCGAGCCCATTGAGGAGGGGGAATGACGGAGGCCACGTTCCTCCTGGCCCTGGCGATCGTCGCCGGCTTGCTGTCGCTCGACGAGACCGCCGCGTTCCAGCTGATGCTGTCGCAGCCGCTGGTCGCCGCGTTCGTCGCCGGGTTCATCGTGCGCGACGTCCAGCTGGGGCTCGTCATAGGAGCGGCACTTCAGCTCGTCTGGATCGGAGTGCTCCCGGTCGGGGCCGCTCCCTTCCCGGACGCGGCCCTCGCGGGCGTCGTCGGAGTGGGCGTCGCCTGGGTACTGTCTCCCGGCGTGGTCGGGGGATGGGGGATCGCTGCCGGCGTGCTTGCCGCCATGGCGGCCGGGGCGGTCGGCCAACGGGCCATCGCGTTCGTCAGGCGCCGCAACATCGGGTACGCGGACAAGGCGAGAGCCGCTGCGGACAGAGCGAGCGCGGGCGGTGTCTACCGAGCCGTCGCGTTCGGGCTCGCGACGCGGTTCGCCGCGGGCACCGTCCTCGCCGCGGTCTTCCTCGGAGCCGCGCTCCTTCTCCGGGCGTGGGTCTGGCCACCGCCCGCGGCCGGGGCTTTCCAGACAGGGTTGTGGGCGGCGCCGCTCGCGGCTGCCGGTGTGGCTGCGGCCGCGCGGTCGAAGACCGAGTGGGTTCTCGCGGGCGCGGGTTTCGCGCTCGGCGCGGTCGTTACGTCGGTCGGGTGAGGTGCGTGTGGAGAAGACGAGCGAGAGCGGAACGGTGAGCCGGGCGGAAGCCCCGCGATCCCTCACTGCGGGAGACCGCTGGGGGATATTCTGGCGCTCGTTTCTGCTACAGTCGGTCTGGAACACGCGCGGCATGCAGAACGTCGGGTTCTGCTTCGCGATGCTCCCGGCGCTCCGAAGGAGCGGGCTCACCGGGGACGCCGCGAAGCGGTTCCTGAAGAGGCACCTGGAGTTCTTCAACACGAATCCGGCGATGGCGTCGTACGTGCTCGGCGCTGCGGCGGCCGCCGAGGTGGCGGAACCGGACGGAGCGGGCGAGTCGGTCGCCGAGATGAAGAAGGGGCTCCTGGGGCCGCTGGGGATGGCCGGCGACGCGCTCCTGTGGGGAGCCGTGAGGCCGCTCGCCGGGATCGTTGGGGCGGGAATCGCGCTCACGGGTCGTACGTGGGCTCCGCTGGCGCTCCTCGCGATCTACAACGTGCCGCACCTCGCGGTGCGAGCGCGGGGTCTCTCGGCGGGGGTCTCGCACGGTCGGTCGGCTGCCCGGGAGGTACTGGGCCCGCGGATGAGGGACGTCGTCCGGGGGATCCGGTGGGCCTGCGCCTTCGCGGCGGGATTCGTTGTCGCACTTGCGGTCGCGCCGAGCGGACGCTTCGAGGGATGGCGGCTCGCGATCGTCGGGGCCTCGTTCGCGCTCGCGTTCGCCGCGGCCAGGCTGCGGATCCCGGCGACCGTCGTCGGGGCGGCGGCAGCCGCGGGCGCACTGGCGCTGATGCTTGCAAGAACGTACGGGGGGTAGAGTGCTCGAGCGGACGGTGGTCATCGCAAACAAGGTCGGGCTTCACGCAAGACCGGCGGCGGAGTTCGTCAAGATGTCGAGCCGGTTCGACTCGGACATCAAGCTCACAAAGGACGACCTCACCGTCGACGGCAAGAGTATCATGGGCGTCATGATGCTCGCGGCCGAGTGCGGGTGTGAGCTTCTCATCGCGGTCGACGGTCCCGACGAGGAAGAGGCGCTTGCGGCGCTCGTGGCGTTCCTCGAGACGGACACGGAACAGGGATAGGACAGACTTGATCGAGCTCAGGGACATCGGCGAAGCGCAGATCATCGAGGGGATCCCCGCGTCGCCGGGGATCGTCGTCGGCACGGCGTTCATCCTCGACACGGAGCGCCCTCACGTCGAGCAGGAGCCGGTCTCCGCCGAGGACATCGAGGAAGAGATCGGGTGTTTCATCTCGGCCGTCGAAGACACGAAGAAGGAGCTCGTCCGACTCCGATCGAATCTAGAGGAGCAGCTGGGTGAGACCCACGCGATGATCTTCGACCCGCACCTGATGATCCTCGAGGACTCGATGGTGATCGACGGGACGGTTCGCCGGATCAAGGAGAGCGGCATCAACGCCGCCTTCGCGCTGACGGAGACGATCGGCGTCGTGACGAAAGCCATGAGCAGGACCAAGGACGAGTACCTCCGGGAGCGAGTCTACGACATCAAGGACATCGAGCGGCGGCTACTGATGCGGCTCCTCGGGAGGAAGGCCAAGAGCCTGAGACACCTCGAGGACAACGTGATCGTCATCGCGCAGGAGCTCGCGCCGACGCACACCGCGTCGATGCACCGCGAGCGCGTGACGGGATTCGGGATGGAGGTGGGTGGGAGGACGTCGCACGCGGCCATCATGGCGAGGTCGCTCGAGATCCCAGCGGTCGTGGGGCTGCGCGACGCGACCGACATCATCAGGCAGGGCGAGACGATCATCCTCGACGGAACCGTCGGGCTCCTCGTGTACCGATACGACGACGCGATCCTCGCGTACTATCTCGACCGCAAGCAGAAACTCGAGGAGTTCGAGCGTGAACTTCTCATGTACAAGGACTACCCGGCGGTGACGAAGGACGGTCGGAAGTTCGAGCTCGGCGCCAACATCGAGATTCCCGACGAGGTCAACTCCGCTCTCTCGCACGGCGCCGAGGGCATCGGGCTCTTCCGGACTGAGTACCTGTTCATCGCGGAGGACGAGCTTCCGACAGAGGACGAGCAGTACGACGCGTATCGCACCGTCGTCGAGGCGATGGCTCCGTCGGCCGTCGTGATCAGAACGCTCGACGTGGGCGGCGACAAGTTCGGTCCACAGGGCCCCGCGCAGCGCGAGGCGAACCCGTTCCTTGGGTGGAGGGGCATCCGGCACAGCCTCTCGAACCCCGACATATTCCTCAAGCAGCTCAAGGCGATCCTGCGCGCCAGCTCTCACGGGAGCGTGAAGGTCATGTTCCCGATGATCACGTCGCTCCAGGAGGTCAGGGACGCGAAGCAGGTGCTCGCGGCCGCGCGGCAGGAGCTCCGGATGGAGGGCCGCGGTTTCGACGAGGACATTCCGGTCGGGATCATGGTCGAGACTCCGGCGGCTGCGGTGATCGCGGACATCCTCGCCGAGGAGGTCGATTTCTTCAGCATCGGCTCGAACGACCTGGTGCAGTACACCCTTGCCGTCGACCGCGGGAACGACCGCGTCGCGTACCTCTACGACCAGTATCATCCCGCCGTTCTTCAGCTCATCGATGCGACCGTCCGGGCCGCGAAGCGTCACAAGAAGTGGGTAGGCATCTGCGGCGAGATGGCGGGGGACCCTCTGAGCGTCCTGGTACTGATCGGCCTCGGATTGAACGAGCTCTCGACGAGCCCGCTGATGCTCCCGGAGGTGAAGAGCATCATCCGATCGACGAGCTACAACTACGCGCGCAAGGTAGCGCAGCGGGCGATGAGCAAGCGCACCGGGCCGGAGGTGAGGCGTTATCTGGAGACGATCTTCCGGAAGAGGTTCCCCGAGATCAGCGAGACGGAGATGATCACATGAGCGTCCTCGACGACACCGGCAGGATCGCACGGAAGGACCCAGGCGGGATGCTCGGCCATCTCGCGGGCTTCGCGGGTCAACTTCGCGAGGCGCTCGAGATCGGACGCTCGGTTCCGCTGACGGTCTCGGGGGAGGGGATCACTTCGGTCGTCGTCCTCGGGATGGGTGGGTCCGCCATCGGAGGGGAGCTCCTGTCCGGCTATCTCGCCGACGAGCTCCGCGTCGCGTTCGGCGTGATAAGGAACTACCGGCTTCCGGGGTACGTGGGGCCGCGCACCCTCGTGATCGCATCGAGCTACTCCGGGAACACAGAGGAGACACTGGCCGCCTACCGCGAAGCCACGGACCGGCGGGCGAGGGTGGTCGCGATCACGACGGGCGGGGAGCTCGCCGAGCGCGCACGCACGAACCACCACGACGTGGTGGCGATCCCTGCGGGGCTCCCGCCGCGCGCCGCCCTGGGCTACTCCCTCGTGCCGACGCTGATCGTGCTCGGACGCCTCGGACTCGTTCGCGACAGGACCGGGGAGATCGAGGACGCCGTCGCCATCGCGGAACGGGCCGCCGGCGAGTTCGGACCGGAGGTCCCCGTTGGGTCGAACCTCGCGAAGGACCTCGCGCTCTGGTTCCAGGACCGCGTGCCGGTGGTCTACGGGACGGTGCCGTGGACCTCGATCGTTGCGGCCCGGTGGAGCGGGCAGCTCTCGGAGAACTCGAAGACAATCGCGCACAGGAACGAGTTGCCTGAGATGAACCACAATGAGATAGTGGGGTGGAGCGAGGGCGTCCCGCTGGGCGGCGACCCGCGCGTCGTGTTCCTGAGGGACGCGGACGATCACCCTCGAGTCGCGAGACGGATCGAGATCACGCGGGGGGAGATCGCGACCTCCGGCGCCGAGGTGAGGTACGTCGCGAGCTTCGGCTCGTCGACGCTCGCGAGGCTCTTCTCGCTCGTGCTCCTCGGCGACTACGTGAGTTGCTATTCGGCGATCGCGTCCGATGTCGACCCGACGCCGGTCGCGCCGATCGACAGGCTGAAACGGGCCCTGTCGGATTCGTAGGGCGGGCCGCCTCGGAGCGGACGACACTCTGGAACG
>JALGVN010000324.1 GCA_025774645.1 bacterium | reverse complement strand
TCTTCGAGGCGTTCGCCGAGGAGATTGCGGAGCCGATCGGGATGGAGGACTTCGACCCCGACAAGTGCTTCTACCACTTCCAGCGGGAGCTCTCGGACCACCCCGCGTACCACTTCCGCATGAGTGCCCGTGACCTGGCGCGGTTCGGCATCCTCTATTGGAGGCTTGGGGAGTGGCAGAGACAGCTCGTCGTCCCGGCTGCGTGGGTCGAGGAGAGCACGAGCTTCCCGCCGATGCTCCCGGCGGACTCCCCGTTCGGCTACGGCTACATGTGGGCGGTGATCCCGGAGGGGAGCCCCGCCGCGGGTGGGCTCGGCCCGCGCTGGTACGGTCACGCTGGCGCGGGAGGGCACTTCCTCGCGATCTACCCGGAGCTCGAGCTCGTGCTGGTGCTGCGGGTGGACACGGACGCCGACAAGACGGTCGAAGACGAGAAGGCGCTCGTGCTCGTGAAGATGATCATGGACGCGCGGGTGGAGGAGTAGCGGGCGGTGAGTCGCCCCGGGCCATCCAGGCGGCACTGACTTGCCCGAAAAGCCGTGCGTTCCACTATCGACGGCCGTGTGTGTCGCTATTAGTGAATACGCATTCCTTCCGTATCCAGGCCTTCCTCTTTGACATCGCCTCCTTTATAGTGTTACCATTTCCACCGAAACCACGTACATCGACGAACAGAGACTGACTGAAGAGGGTCGGCACGCTGGAAGGGCGCTGACGATCGGCGGCCGCAGGCGCAGTCCGCGTCGGGGCCTTCGGTTCGTCGCAGCCTTCGTATTACTCCGCGCTGCTCACGCGGTCCCGCCGGACAGGCGCGTCAGTGTGCGTTGGCGGGTGTGGGTCATTCAGGAGAGATGAACGGACAGCACCGAGGATGATTTCCCTTGGGGGGGGCGAAGGAGGATCACCATGCGTTGGGTGAGTGGATTCGGGAATGCCGCGACGACCGCGGCGAACAGGCGATCGAGTGTGAGTGCGGCCGTTCTTACGGCCGTTCTCTTTTGTGCCGTACTCCCGACGAGTGCGTCGGGTGTCGGCCCCGAGGGGTTCATCGAGAACCGCGGGCAGCTCGATCCGTCTGTCCGCTACTACGTCCAGGGGGAACGCGCGTCCGTCTACCTCACCGACGGGGCGCTCGTTCTCGACCTGAAGGAACAGGTCGACGACCCGGCGGACATGATGCACCTCCTGATGCCGGACGAGCGCAGCGAGCGGTTCGTCGAGCTCATGGAGCTCCCGCCGCAGCGAGGCCAGGCGGTCTGGATGCGCTTCGACGGCGGCAGGGCGTCGCCGGAACTGGAGGGCCGGTCCGAACGCAGGGGCCGGCTAAACTACTTCATCGGGAACGACCCGGCCGACTGGGCGACCGACGTTCCTGTCTGTGAGGAGATCGTCTGCCGCGACGTGTGGCCAGGCGTCGATCTCGTGCTCGCCTTCGACGGCGGCGACGTGACGTACGAGTGGGTGGCGGACCGGGAGGCGGACCTCGCGCAGGTGAACGTCTCGTACGAGGGAGCGAGTCGTGTGAGCGAGCGCGGCGGTGGGTTCGAGCTTGAGACCGAGTTCGGGACGATCGTCGACGAGCGTCCCGGGACGTCGGGTGGACGCGGGCGCATCGCGCTCGCGACGGCGTCGGACGGCGGAGGGGCGGCGGCAGCGCGGGGCGACCTCGTGTACAGCACGTTCTTCGGTGGCTCCGGGACGGAAGACCAGTGCATCTGGTCCGTCCGCGCGACCGACGACGGCTACCTCTACGTGGGCGGTCGCACCGAGTCGACCGACTTCCCGGTGACGCCGGGCGCGTACGACGTCACGCACAACGGCGGCCGCGACATGTTCGTCGCGAAGATGAACCAGGCCGGGAGCGCCCTCGAGTACTGCACGTTCATCGGCGGCTCCAACTGGGAGTCCGTCTCCGAGGTCAACATCGACAGCGCCGGCAACGCCTACATCAACGGCATCACCGGCTCGACCAACATCCCGGCGACCGGATACGACACGACCTACAACGGCGGGAACGGCGACGCCTACCTCGCGAAGCTGAACCCGGCCGGGAACTCCCTCGTCTTCGCCACGTATCTCGGCGGCTCGCTCAGGGACATCGGGTGGGGCGTGATCGTCGACGACTCCGGCTACGTCTACGCCTGCGGGGAGACCTTCTCGGACGACTTCCCGACGACACCGGGGTGCTTCGACGACACACACGGCGGGACCGAGTTCATCGACGGCTGGGTGGCGAAACTGAACACCACCGGGAGCGCGCTCGAGTACTCGACGTACATCGGCGGGACGTACAACGCCGCTCTCCTCGAGATGACGATCGACGCCTCCGGGAACGCGTACGTCGGCGGCTGGTCGGGGTCGTTCGACTACCCGACGACAGCGGGGGCCTTCGACGAGGGTTTCAATGGCTGGACCGACATCGTTGTGACGAAGCTCAACCCCTCGGGGAGCGGGCTCATCTGGAGCACGTTCGTTGGCGCGGGAGGGAGCACCGACTCGCGCGAGTTCATCGACAGCGGGGTCCTCCTCG
>JALGVN010000323.1 GCA_025774645.1 bacterium | reverse complement strand
GGAGGGCCATGGGCGTCTCGGCGGGTGAGCTCGCGGGCCTCCCGCCCCTCATCGTCGCCGCCGTCTCTTCGCTCGCCCCCTTCACGCTCCTGTCGGGCTTCCTCTTTGCGCTGGCCGTGGCCGTGCGCTCCCGTCTCCGCGCTGGTCCGGACGCGGCCCCGGATCGAACCGCCTCGTCCTCTCCCGTAGGAGAGGTCTACGTCCTCGAGGCGATCGGAGCGGCGGTCGGCGGGATCGTTCTGAGCTTCCTTCTCCTCCCGAACTGGGATCCGGTCCGGATCGCTCTCCTCATCGCGGCGGTGAACGGCGCGGCGGCGCTTCTTCTCACGGGGACCTCCGGACGCTCCTCCGGAGGGCGGCGCTCGCTGATCCGCTTGCCCGTCGCTCACTTCGCCTTCGTGCTGGCCGTCGCGGCGGTCTCCCTGACGGTGCGCGGCGGCGAGGCCATCGACGAAGCCACCGAGCGACTCCTCTGGGACGAGCTCGGATACCGCGCCCAGGCGAACTCCGTCTACGGCAGGATCGTCGCCACACAGGTCGGGTCGCAGCGGAGCATCTTCGAGAGCGGCGTCCTGGTCGCATCGGCCCCGGATCGCCTCTCCGCGGAAGAGGCGGTCCACATGCCGCTCCTCTCCCACCCCGCCCCGTCCCGCGTCCTCCTCCTGGGCGGGGGCCTCGGCGGCACCCTCGAGGAGATCCTGAAGCACCCGAGCGTCACGGCGGTCGACTACGTGGAGCTCGACCCGGCTCTCGTCAGAACGGCAGACGACGTGTTCGGGGGGGATCTGACGGCGGGTCTGCACGAACCGCGCGTGACCGTCCACTACGTGGACGCGAGGTACTTCGTCAAGCAGAGCGAGGCGGCGTACGACGTCGTGATCACGAACGTCCCCGATCCGACCACCGCCCAGCTCAACCGATTCTACACGGAGGACTTCTTCCGGGAGGTCGAGCGCGTCCTCGCACCGGGCGGTGTCCTGGGCCTCTCGGTGACCTCGGCCGAGAACTACGTCGGCGAGGAGCTGGGACGGTTCCTCGCCTGCGTGAAGGGAACGCTCGGGGAGGTCTTCCGGGCGGTCGTGATGGTCCCCGGCGATCCGTGCCACTTCGTCGCCGCGCGGAACGGCGTGTACCTGTCGCGGGACGCGTCGGTGCTGTCGGAGAGGGTCCGGGAGCGGCGGCTCGACGTCGTCTTCGTTCGCGACTACTACCTCGTCGACAGGCTCTCGCCGGAGAGAACCGCCACCCTCGACGAGAGCGTGGGGCGGGCGCGCTCCACTCTGAACACCGATCTCTCACCCGCCGCCGTCTACCTCTCGATGGTGCTCTGGAACCGGCAGTTCGCGTCGACGCCCGCCCTCTTGCGCGAAGCGCCGCGCTACCTGACCCTGCGGAACGCCGCGCTTGCCGCCCTCGCGCTCGCAGCGGCGCTCGTTGCGCCGGCCTTGCGCCGGAAGAGGAGGGCGCCGGCGCTGCGGCGGACCGTTGTGGCGGCGGTCTTCGTCGTCGGCCTGACCGAGATCAGTCTCGAGATCGCGGCCCTCCTCGCTTTCCAGAGTCTGTACGGGTTCGTCTACCATCGGCTCGCGCTGATCGTCGCGTCGTTCATGGCGGGCCTCGCACTCGGTGGCTGGCTGGGCACGAGGGCAGCGAATCGAGGAGCCGGGGCGCGGGCGTTCGCGTTCCTGCAGCTGGGGATCTGCGCCGTCCCGCTCGGGCTCTCGGCCGCGATCGAGGGGATCGCGGGGCTCCCCCACGACGCCATGCTCGCCTGGGCGGCTCTCTTCCCTCTCGTGGTCGTCGGTTCGGCGGTGCTCGCCGGCATGCAGTTCCCCATCGCGGCCAGGCTGATGCTCCTGCCCGGCGGAGACGCCGGCGTGACAGGCGGGAGACTCTACGCGGCCGACCTCCTCGGCTCGGCGCTCGGGGCGTCGCTCACGGCGGTCTTCCTCCTCCCCGTGATGGGCATCCCGCTCGCCATGGCCGTGCTCACGCTTCTGAACCTCGCGGTCCTGGCCTCACTCGCAATCCCGATCTGGCTCCGCGGGCGGAGCGCCTGACCGGCACACACGACAGAAACCCCGCCCGATGCGGGCTGGGCTCTGTCGTCTCGCTACCCGGCGAACTGGACCCGACCCACGGCCCGGCGACCGAGGCAGTGACGCGGGAGTGGCGCCGTGGCCTCCCCCCCCGGGTCGGTCCATCCGCTGCTACCCGAGAGCTCCCAGCAACCGCAGGAAGATCTCCCTGACGGAGTACTGCAGGAGTAATAGCGTGGTAAGGGGAACGAGGGTGACCGCGGCAACCTGCACAAGACTGCGGCGGCTGACCGGCACGACCTGCATCTCACTGACAACCTCGTAGGCGTATCCGTAGTCCGCCAGTGAAGAGGGATCGGTGTCACCCAGCAGACTGCGCTGCTCGGCATCGCCCTTCGCCACCCACTTGTTGTCGAACGCTCCGAACAAGACGCCACCGAGGAAAGGCGAACAGTGGACCGAAGACGAACAGCAGGCTCAGCAGAACGTACACGACGATCGTCGGCCCCAGTGACGACAGCGCAAGAGCGTCCCTGAGCACCGCACTGGCCAGACTCGCCGCCAGGTTTGTCGATGCCGAGAACACGACGATCACAAACGACAACTGCCCCACCCCCAGGATCCCCAAGCCTCCCGCCCGATCCGGATGGGTCGGCACAATATGCAGATTCAGCCGAGAGAACCGCCAGAGAAAACGCCACCAGATGATGACACGCCAGATGCACCGGAAGGCGATGTAATGGGCGAGCGGGAGGCTGACGAGCCAGTACCACCAACCGGCCGTCGCCATCCCTGTCCCGGAGCCGACATCGGTCGCAAGCCATGTCGACAGACCCTCGGGCTGAGCGAGCCAGGCGGCCGACAGAGCTGTGGCGTATGCGATGATGAGCACCAGGACGTCCGCTCCTATGGAGGCGCTGCGACGGCTGGCGTCACGAGC
>JALGVN010000322.1 GCA_025774645.1 bacterium | reverse complement strand
GTGCGTGACGCTCAACCGGCCGCCGAGGTACGGCTGGAATCTCTCCTCCGTGTTCCAGAGTTTCCTCAGGCCGAAGCCGATTCCGAAGTCAGACTGGTCGTTGGAGTCGTCGTCGGACGAGACCCTGAGAGCGAGTCCGAGCTCGAGCGCCAGGTCCTCGCCCAGGCGGGTCGTCGCGAGGATCGTCGGGTTTCCACTCGGCAGCAGGACGCCTCCGATCCCGAATCCCTGGCCCCTCGTCTGGGTCTGCGCGGCGGCGAGCGAGGGGAGGGCGACCAGACAAGCGAGCACGAGTGCTGCTGGAATGCGATGTCTCATGGAGCCTCCTTCGAGTCGAGTGGGGCCGGGCCGGCCTTCGTGTCGTTGTCTCCCGCGCCGCGGAACGTCCCCGGAGCGAGCGTGCGCATCCTAGCATCGGCCCCCGGAGGTGTCAACAGAGCCGGTGCGCACGTCTGGGCGTCGGACGGCCGACGGTGGGATCGAAGAGCGGGGCGGTGACGAGCAACCGTGCTGCCTGCCTGACTGGCCGTGGACGGCCGTCCCGGGCGCACGCCCGCGGTCCTGGCGGGCGGTGCCCGAATCCGGCGGGGCTCCCCGCTCCGGTGAGGAAATCCGGTCAGGTCGCACTCTTTCCACTTGACCTGAGGTGGGTGCCATGTTACGTTTTGGTGGAGAATCTGCACGTAGTCAACGGAAGTCACGGGGCAGCCCGGCCGGGCTGGTTGTCACAAAGGAGCTCCAGATGCCGAACGCGCAGGAGGTGGGACAGAGGCTGAAGGCAGTACGCAAGGAACGGGGGATGACGCTCAAGGAGGTGGCGGAGTCCTCAGGCATGTCGCCGACCCACATCTCGGAGATCGAGCGCGGCAAGACGTCTCCGACCGTCGGCGCTCTCAGGAAGATCGCGGGAGCACTCGACAAGGAGACCGCCTACTTCGTCGAGGACAGACCACTCCCGCGTGTTTCCGTTGTCAAGAAGGAGGACCGTGACGTCGTGCTGGTCGAAGGAGCGGATGAGGCGTTCGTTACCGGCAAGGCATTGACGAGCGGCATTCCGGCTGGGCGCGTCCGCCTCCTCCAGCTGGACGGGAACGACGGGCACGCGACGATCAACCACCACCACGACGGCGAGGAAGCGTTGATCATGCTGAGCGGCAAGGCGAAGGTGGTGGTCGGGGACGACGAGTTCGCGCTGAGTTCCGGCGACTGCCTGCACTTCGCCGCCGGCACGGAGCACACGATCTCCTTCGTCGGAGACGGCAGGAACCGCGCGCTCCAGGTGCTCGTCTCGCCGGGCGCCATCCGCTGGTAGCAGCACCGAAGGCCGGCCGGCCGCGGGAGCGGCAGCCGGCGCGTCGGAACACGCGTCAACAAGAATGCGGGGCGGCTTGTGCCGCCCCGCTTCTTCGCTCTCCGGGAATGTCGTCTGTCGGGTCTGTGTCTCGTCGCGGCGCTGCCGGTCAGGCCGGGCCGTCCGGAGAGCTTCCCACTAGAGTCCGAACCCCATCGACAATCTGAGCGTGTCTTCCAGGTGACCGAAGAGGTACGCGATGTCCAGACCGATGACGCTCGATCCGGCCACGACGTTCGCGCCCGCCCCGACGGAGAACTCCGACAGCTCGCCGTGCGACAGTTCCTTCCGGTAGCCTCCCCGCAGAGCCGCCACGTCGAACAGCATCACCTCCGCGCCGAGGAGCACGAGGTCGCGGCTGTCCTGATGGAGAGACTTGTCGACGTCGAGCTCCAGCAGCACGTTCCGGTGCGGCGTCGCCGCGATGCCGAACGCCAGCGCGGGAGGTACGCTCTCGTCGTACGAACCGCCGGTCGTGCTCTCCCAGCTGAGTGTGCTCAGGATGTCGCGGGCCGCGATTCCGAACGTGACGCGGTCGGAGACGGGGATCGTGGCCCCCGCGTCGAGTCCGAATCCGAGGGCGCTGCCGGACACGTTGTCTTCGAAGCTGCTCGGGCTTCCGAAGGACGCCCACCTCGTCCGCAGCGTCGCGCCGACGTTCATCGGACCGGCGTCGAGCCAGGGGAGGGACGACAGCGAGGTCGCCGCTCCGAGGAGGACCGTCGTTTCCGAGAGCACCTCGTCTCCAGAGTAGAGGAGGCCGATCCCGAGCGTGTAGCGCTCGCTCAGGCGGTAGGCCCCCGACGCTGCCGTGTAGGGGACGAGCCCCATGACGTCGGCGTAGTCGACGCTGAACTCCTTCGACCGTTCGCCGACCGCCAGCCCGGCCGGGTTCCAGTAGAGAGAACCTGCGCCGTACGAGCTCACGACGACCGCTCCGGCCATGCCCATCGGGCGGGCTCCGATACCCACGTCGACGAACGCGCCGGGGATGTTCGAGACATCCTCCGCCACCGCATCGGCGGGGAGGGACACTCCGAGACCGACCGCCACGACCAGGGCGACCGCCAGTCCTCTCGACCGTCGGACCGTCGCCCCCGAGCGGGCGACCGACGGGTGCTGCCTGCTGCTACGTGATGTTCTCTCCATCGTGTCTCTCCTCGCTCTCCGGCGTCGGCTACTTGACCAGCACGATCGT
>JALGVN010000085.1 GCA_025774645.1 bacterium | reverse complement strand
AGCTCGCCGTCGACGGCGACCGGTTCATAGAAGAGATCGTCGCGCGCGGGATGCCGCTCGAAGTGAGTTTCGAGACGGGCTAGACGCAGCGCCGAAGCACCCGCGCCCGACCGCGGAGACTCAGGGGCGGCGATTGACGCCGCCCCCTCTAATGATACGCTCACTATCAGACGGTCGGAAGCCCCCCCCGCTCCTCCCGGGAACCTCACATGCGAAGGTCGTCAGTCACCAGGCTCCTCATCTGCGTTCCCGTCACCGCCGCCCTGCTCGCGACCGGAATCCTCGCCCCGACACCGTGCTTCGGCGTGAAGATCGTGGGAAGCAACCCCGCCTTACCACCGCTCGAGCCCCTGATGTCGAAACCCGGTTTCCAGGACGCCCTCGCGCGCGCGTTCACGACGATCCTGCCTGATAGCGAAGACGAGTTCTACCTCGCGCTCGGTGACTCAGGACGCGCCCGCTACCGCCGACGCTACTGGCGAAGGAACGACCCGACAGCCGCCACCGACCGGAACGAGTTTCTCGAGGAGTGTGTCACCCGCCTCAGGTACGCGGTCGCCTACTTCTGCCCCGACGGCGGATTCGACTGGGACGACCGCGGCGACGCCGTGCTCCGCTTCGGGTTCCCGGGGTCGAGGGCTGAGATCATGGGGGACATCAGCCTCCAGTGGGGCGCCCGCGGCCTCACCCCGAACGCCGAGGTGTGGACCTACTACGACATGGAGATGACCCTCCAGTTCATCGACCCCACGCTCAACGGCATCTTCATCTACGGAGAGGACATCAAGTACCGCACGGCCGGGCCCGGTCCGCAGGCGGCGAAGTTCATCAGCCTGGGGGACAAGATCGATTTCCCGATGTACCCCAGGAACATCGAGGCCGAGCACATGGCGTACCGCAGCCAGACCTTCATCGAGAAGGGCGAAAAGGCGAAGATCGAGGTGCCCGTGACCTACGGCTACGTCCCGGAGGCCGAGCCGATCACCCTCTTCTACGAGGTGGTGACCGCCAAGGGACAGGGCAGGGCCTCGGACCTCGCCGTCAACTACCAGCTCCCCATGAGCTCGCTTCTCTTCTGCACCGACGGCGAGACCGCGACCGCCACGATCAGGAAGACCATCCGCGTGATGACCCGCGAGTACGACGTCATCACGTCCGACTCCCGGACGATGGCGGTCTCCTCGGAGAACCGGGAGCTGACCGAGGGAGTCGCGCTTCTCACCGACGAGTGGCGTCTCGATGCCGATCCTGGCGAGTACATCGTCGGCTTCTGCGTGGAGGACACCGTGACGGGGCGGCAGGCGTCAGGAAGGAGCCGCATCGTCGTCCCGGACTACGCGGTGCCCGGGCTTCTGATGAGCGACGTCCAGATCGCGTCGAGCGTCGGCGAAGGCAGCCGGTTCCTGAGGCTTGGAGGCATGGTCGTCCCCCAGCCCGTCCGCGCGTTCGACAGCGACGACGACCTGATGGTCTACTTCGAGGTCTACGGACTGACCGAGTGGGAATCCGCACGGTCCCGCTTCACCGTGACCGCGGAGATCACCCGCCTGGAAAGGGACGAGGACGAGGGCTGGTTCGCGCGGATCATCTCCGGATTCACGGAGCGGAGGAGGACGGCCGTCTCGTCGAGCATCATCGCATACGGCGACGTTCCGGACACGGCCTACTGGATGGCGCTCTCGCTCGAGAACCTCGAGCAAGGGAACTACCGGCTCACGATCACCGTGAGGGACCACGGCACCGACGGGACGGTGCAGGAGAGTGCGACGTTTACGGTCATGAGGCGGTGACCCGCACGTGCGCGACCGGACACGGGACCGACGAAGCGACGGGGAAGGCCTGGGCCTTCCCCGTTCGTTCACTCTCGTGCGCGTTCCTCCACGCTGCTCGCGGACGTCAGACCTTCTCCGACACCGACTTGCCCTGCATGAAGAGCGCGAGGTAGTCGCGGCTCCCCGCCTTCGAGTCGGTCCCGGACATGTTGAACCCGCCGAACGGGTGGACGTCGACGAGCGCGCCCGTGCACTTCCTGTTCAGGTAGAGGTTGCCGACGTGGAACTCCCGCCTGGCCTTCTCCAGCTTCCCGGGGTTCCTCGAGTAGACGGCCCCCGTGAGCCCGAACTCGGTGTCGTTCGCGATCCTGAGGGCGTCGGCGTAGTCCTGGGCCTTGATGACCGCGCAGACCGGGCCGAAGATCTCCTCCTGACCTATCGTGTCGCGCGACCTGACGTCGGCTATGATCGTCGGCTCGATGTAGAACCCGTTACCGGCGTCCGTCGCGGCATGGCCGCCGTGCATGAGCCGGCCGCCCTCCTTCTGTCCGATGTCGATGTACTTCAGGATCGAGTCCATCGCCTTCTGGTTGATCACGGGTCCGAGGTAGTTCGCGAAGTCCCTGACGGGCCCGATCGTGATCTTCGAGGTCTCGGCGACGAACTTCTCAAGGAACTCGTCGTAGACGGCGGCGTCCACGATCACGCGCGAGCAGGCGGAGCACTTCTGCCCCTGGAACCCGAACGACGCGGCCGCCGCACCCTTCGCCGCGACGTCGACGTCGGCCTCAGAATCCACGACGATCGCGTCCTTCCCGCCCATTTCCGCAACCACGCGCTTGATCCAGATCTGGCCGGGCTTCTGCTTGGCCGCGCCCTCGACGATGCCGAGACCGACGGGCTTCGAGCCGGTGAACGAGATGAACCGCGTGAGCTCGTGTCCGACGAGCGTGTCGCCCACGACGCCACCGCTCCCGGGGAAGAAGTTCAGAACGCCCGGCGGCAACTTCACCTCCTCCATGATCTCGACAAACTTGTGACCGATGAGCGGCGAGTCGCTCGAGGGTTTGAGGACGACGGTGTTCCCCGTGACGATCGCGGCGGACGCCATGCCGACCAGGATCGCGAGTGGGAAGTTCCACGGCGGGATGACGACGCCCACGCCGAGCGGGATGTAGAAGTAGGAGTTCTGCTCACCGGGATGCGGCGTCAGAGGCTGCGGCTCGGCGTACCGGAGCATCTCGCGGGCGTAGAACTCGAGGAAGTCGATCGCCTCGCAGACGTCGGCGTCGGCCTCGATCCAGTTCTTCCCTTCCTCGAGGACCATCGTCGCGCCCAGCTCCAGCCTCCTGCTCTTCATCACCTCGGCCGCCCGGAACAGGTAGTCGGCGCGGTCATCGGGGGGAACGCGGCTCCACTGCTCGAACGCGTAGGCGGCCGCCTCGATCGCCTTCTTCGCGAGCTCCGGGGTGCCCTTCTGGAAGAGCCCAAGAACTTGGTCCTTGTCGGACGGGTTGATCGTCTTGAGGAGCCCGTCGCCCTTCACCCGCTCTCCGCCGATGAGAAGGTCGTACTCCTTCCCCGCCTCGGCCTCGACCTTCGAGATCGCGTCGGCCATCTGCTTCCTGAGTCCCTCGTCCTTGAAATCGTAGACCTCGCAGTTGGTGAACACCGGCTTCATGAAGAGCACTCCTTCGCGTGATGGGACCCTCGTGACGTTCGTCCGCCAGAAGGAACGATGATACTCCACGAAGGCGGAGGGATTCAAGAGAGAGGGCGGCGGCCGGGGGGGCATTCCGGGGTCATCCGGGGGTCATCAGGAGGGCCCTCAAGGGCTTTTGGCTGGCACTCCCGGTCCACCGGACGTAGAATGCGTGCGACATGTCTGGAGCGGAGGGAGTGACGAGGAGGTTGCTGTGAGACCTATCTGCTGCGTCGGGACGATCCTAGCGCTCCTGATCCTCGGGCTCACGCCCGGACCGGCGGCTGCAGCCGAGGCCGAGAACGGTTGGAGGGACGAGATCGGGGCCGGGCGGTTCGGTCCTATCGCCTGGCTCGAGGGTGAGTGGCAGGGCTACGGCGAGTTCCCGGACCGCACGAACTACATCCGGACGACGTTCGATTACGACCTCGGCGGGATGTATCTCGTCGAACGCAACGTCGCGATGTTCCCGCCTGAGGAGCTCTCGACGGAGTACGAGATTCACCAAGATTTCTCCGTCTACTACCGCGACTCGGCGACAGGCGGGTTCGTCGCCAAGAGCTTCTACATTGAGGGTTTCGTGACGTCCTCGACCGTCGAGGTGCTGGAGGACGGGGACGTCATCGTGATCGAATCGGTCTCGCTCGAGAACGGGCCTCCCGGCATGCGGAGCAGGTCGACGTTCTCGAGAGAGACCGAGGACCGGTTCTCCCTGACGTTCGAGATCGCGACGCCGGGGAAGGACTACTCGCTCTATGAAGAGATCACCATGAGCCGCGTCAGATAGCGCGGGACTGACTTCCGGCCCGGAGGTTCAAGTGAGACTCCTCGTCACCGGCGGCGCCGGTTTCATCGGCAGCAACTTCATCAGGATGTACCTCGAGAGGCACGCAGACTGCGAGATCGTGAATCTCGACAAGCTCACATACGCGGGCAACCTCGAGAACCTGCGCGCGGTCGAGGGCGACCCGCGCTACCGCTTCGTCCGCGGCGACATCTGCGACCGGGCGGCAGTGGACGGCGCGATGCCCGGAATCGACGCCGTCGTGAACTTCGCGGCGGAGACGCACGTCGACCGTTCGATCGGCGACCCCGAGGGATTCCTCAAGACGGACATCTTCGGCGTACACGTCCTGCTCGAGTCAGCGCGCGCCCACGACGTCGGGATGTTCGTGCAGATCTCGACCGATGAGGTCTACGGACCCGCGATGGGCGAGCCGTTCCGCGAGGACGCACCCCTGAACCCGAGGAACCCCTATTCCGCGAGCAAGGCGGGCGGCGAGTACCTGGCGCGCTCGTACTTCCTGACGTACGGCTTCCCGGTCATCGTCACGCGCGGCGCGAACAGCGTCGGACCCAACCAGTACCCGGAGAAAGTCATCCCGCTCTTCACCACGAACGCCATCGAGGACAAGCCCCTCCCCCTGTACGGGAGCGGCGAGCAGGAGCGCGACTATATGCACGTCCTCGACCACTGCACGGGACTCGACACCGTCATCGAGAAGGGCGAGCCGGGTGAGATCTACAACGTCGGCGCCGGCAACCACATGAAGAACATGGAGATGGCGAGGCTCATCCTGAAGGAGGTCGGGAAGCCCGAGGAGCTCATCGTCCACGTGAAGGACCGCGAGGGCCACGACTTCCGGTACGCCATCGACTCGACGAAGCTCGAGGGTCTCGGGTGGAAGCCCCGATACGACACGGAGGACGCGATCCTCGACGCGGTGAGGTGGTACGTCGGGAACCCCGAGTGGTGGAAGCCCCTCAAGTCAGGTGAGTACAGGGAGTACTACGAGAGGATGTACCGCCAGCGGCTGGAGGACGCTGGAACGTCCGGCTAGCGGAAGTCCTCCGTCCTAGCCCTTGCCGTAGTGCGCGCTCCCGATCAGGATGGCGACCGCGAAGATCACGACAACGAAGAGGAAGAGCACGAACGCGGCCTGGTTGAACCACCAGACCGTGAACGGGAAGATGACAAGGTAGGCTCCGAGAGCGCCCACCAGGGAGCCGATGAACTTCCCCGCCTTCTCGGGCTGCGCGACCCCGTAGTCCTTGTATCCGGACACGAGCCCCAGGTACTTCCCCCGCCAGAAGACCGTCGCGATGATGACGAGCAGGATCCCGATCGGGATCGTGATGTACCCGGAGGTCACCGCGACGTTCGCCGAAGGGAACGGCGTTTCGTCGATCGGAAACCCGGGCACGCCCGCTATGGCGGACGCGAGTGCGTTCAGGATGGCCGTCATCGGCTTCCGACTCCTTCCCTTTCGGGCTCGTGTGGGGCGCCGAGTCTCGATGGGCATTGTAGCCCGCCCCGACTGACAAGGCAAGCGGGACCGCACGGCGTCGAGGCGACGGCCGCTCGGCTACCGCCTCACCCCGGAAACCCCTTGCGTGCGGAGACGCGCGGTCCTAGAATGCGCCCGACTTCACCTTCCGACGGGCCCCGGCCCGCGGGGACGATCCGAGACAGACTTGCCAACAGAGAACCCACGCAGGCAGACGTCCTGAAGGGAGCTGCTCATATGAACAGGGACGAGATTCTGGCGAAGGTAGACGAGAGACACATCCGCTTCATCCGGCTTCTCTTCTGTGACATCGTCGGGTTCCCGAAGTGCGTGACGATCACCAGCGACGAGCTCGAGGACGCGCTCGACAACGGGAAGGGGTTCGACGGCTCGTCGATCGAGGGGTTCACCAGAATCCACGAGAGCGACATGATCGCGAAACCCGACACGTCGACGTTCAAGATCATGCCGTGGAATGAAGGTGGTGAGGAAGCGCTCCTGTTCTGCGACGTGCTCCTGCCGGACGGCACGCCGTACGACGGCGATCCGAGATACGCGCTGCGCCGCGTCCTCACGAGAGTCGCCGACCGCGGATGGACGTTCAACGTCGGACCGGAGATCGAGTACTTCTACTTCACGAGCCCGGAGGATCCGAAGCCTCTCGACCACGCCGGATACTTCGATCTCACGCCGCCCGACTTCGGCGAGGAGCTGCGGAAGAAGACGATCATCGCGCTCGACTCGCTCGAAATCCCTGTCGAGTACTCGCACCACGAGGTGGCGCCGAGCCAGCACGAGATCGACCTCAAGTACGGGGAAGCCCTCAAGATGGCCGACCACGCGATGCTCAGCAAGCTCGTCGTCAAGGAGGTCGCGCGCAAGGAAGGTGCCTACGCGACGTTCATGCCGAAGCCCCTCTACGGGGAGAACGGCAGCGGAATGCACACGCACCAGTCGATCTTCGAGAACGGAAGGAACATCTTCTTCGACGCGTCGGACGACACGCACCTCTCGAAGACCGCGAGATCGTACGTCGAGGGACTCCTGAGACACGCCCGCGAGATAACGCTCGTCCTCAACCAGTGGGTCAACTCGTACAAGCGGCTCGTGCCCGGCTACGAGGCCCCGGTCTACATCTCGTGGGCGCGCAAGAACCGCTCGACGCTCATCAGGGTCCCCCAGTATCGCCCTGGCAACGAGCTGTCGACCAGGATCGAGATGCGGAGTCCCGACCCGGCGTGCAACCCGTACCTCGCGTTTGCCGTCATGCTCGCCGCGGGACTCAAAGGCGTCGAGGAAGGGCTCGAGCTCCGCGACGGGCACGAAGAGAACATCTACGCGATGACGGCGCAGGAGCGGGAGGACCGGGGCATCGACATGCTCCCCGGGAGCCTGAGCGAAGCGATCCTCATCGCGCAGGAGAGCACCCTACTCCGCGAGACGCTCGGCGAGGAGACCTTCGAGAAGCTCATCAGGAACAAGACCGCGGTCTGGGACGGATACCGCAGCATCGTCACGCCCTATGAGATGGAGCGCGACCTGCCGGTACTCTAGCGGGTTCTACAGATGCACGCAGCGGCCCGGGACCCGGTCGGTTCCGGGCCGCGCCGCGTCCTGGAGGGAGTCCTGCGCCGCCGCGGATGTGCTATCATCGCGCAACAAACGAGACACTGAAGGCCGTACGAAGGGAGCGGGAATGGACCTCGGACTGGAAGGGAAGGCAGCGCTCGTCACGGCGTCCTCCGAGGGCATCGGCAGGGCCTGTGCGCTCGAGCTCGCGAGGAACGGCGCCGGCGTGGTGGTATGCGCGCGCCGGGAGGACGTGCTTGACAAGGCACGAGAGGAGATCGCCGAAGAGACGGGACGCCAGATCGCGGCGATCTCCGCCGACCTCACGTCCGCGCGAGACATCGACGCGGTCATCGAACGCACCGTCTCCGAGTTCGGACGAATCGACGTCCTCGTCACGAACGCCGGCGGACCGCCCTCCGGCAAGTTCATGGACTTCGACGACGCCGCCTGGACCCGCGCGTTCGAGCTGAACCTCCTGAGCGTCGTGCGCCTGAACAGAGCGGTCGTGCCCATCATGCGCGAGGGTGGCGGCGGGAGCATCGTGAACCTCACGTCGATCTCCGTGAAGGAACCCCTCAAGGGGCTCGTCCTCTCGAACGCGATAAGGGCCGGCGTCGTCGGCCTCTCGAAGACGCTCGCGAACGAGCTCGGGGCCGACGGTATCCGGGTCAACGCAGTCTGCCCGGGGTTCACAGCGACCGAGCGGATGACCGAGCTCTTCACCGCGCGCGCCGACCGCGAGGGGAAGACGTACGACGAGATCGCCGACGGGATCTACGCGACGATACCCCTGGGCAGATTCGCCGAACCGGCCGACATCGCGAGGATGGTCGTCTACCTCGCGTCGGACGCCGCGCGGTACGTGACGGGCGTCACGGTTCAGGTCGACGGGGGGTTCGTGAAGGGACTTCTCTAGTGAAGGGACGCCGAGGAGGTCCAGTGGCAGAGCGTCTCGCCGTCCGGACGGCGGCCCTGCTGGCGCTGTGCGCGCTCGTCTCGTGCGCGTCCGACAGCGCGGGGCCGAACGGGCCGGACACGGAAGCCCCGTTCGTACGTGCCCGCGCGCCGGATGACGGCGCGACGGGCGTGGGACTCGTGCGCCGCATCGAGATCACGTTCTCGGAACCGATGGACCCCGCGACGATCGACGCGTCCGCGATCATCGTCAGCGGGCGCGCCCCCCTCCCCCACGTCGACTACGACGAGGCGACGCGCACGGCCCGCGTCGTCCCCGACACGCTCTTCGCCCCAGAGGCGTGGCACTCGGTCGTCGTCACCGAGAACGCGACCGACGCCGCGGGGAACGCGCTCGCGTCGCCGGACTCGAGCTCGTTCCGAACCGGCCCCCTCGACGACGCCCACCTCGTCGACCACCTCGAGCCGAACGGCACGACGCTCGCCGCCAGGGTGATCGCGACCGGCCGTACCTATCACGCGCTCACCATCTGCGGCGACGACCGCGACATCTTCCGTTTCACGCTGGGTGAGAGCCTGAGGGTGGAGGCGCGGACGCACGTGCGCCACGCCGACGGCGTCGACTGGCGGATCAGGTTCCTCGAGACCGACGGCTCGCCGTACGCGGAGTTGGGCTGGACCGCCTCGACCGGCGACACGAGGACACACGAGCGCGTACTCGCGCCGGGAACGCACTACGTCGACGTCGTGAGCGGCGACGAGCCGTTCTACGTGCTCTACGATCTCACGATCGTCGCGTCTGCCCTGAGGGAAACTACCGGTCCTTTAG
>JALGVN010000321.1 GCA_025774645.1 bacterium | reverse complement strand
TCACCGGCGACCTGAGCGGTCTCGCCCTGGCTTCAACAGGCGGCGATGAGGGAGAGGGTGACGAGATCGTCGGGTTCGTCGCCAGTCTCCTCGAGGCGCCCGGGCCGCTGCTCGATGAGGGCGTCGTCCGGGATCCGCTGGTGCCGTACCGCGCGCCGAGGCCGAAGACGACCGTCAAGCCCAAGACCACCCCGAAGCCGGCGCCGCCGCGCTACACGGTCGTCGCGGTGATCATCGACGAGAACCCGCGCGCCATCATGCAGACAGGCGGCAAGAACGTCGTCGTGAAGGTCGGCGACGATCTCGGTGGCAAGAAGGTGGTATCGATCAAGCACGACGGAGTGACCACGGACGACGGATACAAGTACTCGTACCCGTAGCCCGTAGCGAATAGACATCATCGACCGACAGCACGTGACCTTTTGGGGGAATACGAACGGAGGAAGACCGAGTTAGGGGGTTGCATATGAAACGGTCAGCGATACTCCTGCTGGTGGTTCTGTCAGCGCTGCTCGTCCTGCCGTACGCGTCGATGGCGCAGACAGGCACGGTGACGGTCGACGCGACGAGGACGCCCTTGAGCGAGATTCTCTCGATCCTCGCTTCAAAGAGCGGCCTCAACATCGTGACCAGTCCCGAGGTCGAGAGCCGCCAGATCACGATCCATCTCAAGAACACGCCGGTCGACGAAGCCCTGAACCTCGTCGTCCGGGCCGCAGGGCTCGGGTACGAGAGGATCGGGGGTTCGATTCTCGTCGGCGATCCAGCGACGCTGGGGACGGAGACGGGGCTGTCAACCTACGTGATCTCTCTCCAGTTCGCCGACGCGTTCGAGCTGGAACCAATCATCGAGAAGATCGCGGACAAGGTCTCGGCCGACCCGACGGGGAACCGCCTGATGGTGGTCGCCTCACCGGGCGGGTACGAGCAGGTCCTTTCGGTCATCAAGGAGCTCGACGTGCCGCCGATCCAGGTGTTGCTGGAGGTGGAGGTGATCGAGGTCCAGACCGACGATCTCTGGGAATACGGGATCGATTGGTCGAAGATCCTGCGTCAGAGCGTGATCATCTCCGAGACGCAGCCGGGGCCGACCGGCCCGGGCGAGCTTCCCGACGACCTGCCGTGGCTTCCGCTCGATTTCCAGACGGCAGACCTGTACCGGCAGTCGAGGCTTCTCGAGGTCGCGCTCGACTTCCTTCAGGACAAGGGGAAGGCGCACGTGGTGAGCCGCTCGACGCTCGCGACCCTCAGCAACCGGACCGCCGAGATCCACATCGGCGACGTGATTCCGTACACGGTCTCCGGTCTCACGCAGACCGGTCTGTATGAGGTCAGCGTCGAGAAGGAGCGCGTCGGAGTTCAGGTGAAGGTGACGCCGCGCGTTTCGGGCGACGGTTACATCACCGCGCTCGTCGAGCCGAACGTGAGCAACATCGTGGGGTTCAAGGGGCCGAACGACGAGATCCCCTGGACCAAGGAGCGGCGCGCATCGACCATGGTCAGGGTTCAGAACGGGCAGGCGTTCATGATCGCCGGGCTCCTTGCCGAGTTCGAGAGCGAGGAGACGATCCAGGTGCCGTTCCTGGGCGACATCCCGATCCTCGGCTACTTCTTCAAGCACGTGAAGGCGCAGACGACGACTTCCGATCTCGTCATCAAGATCACTCCGACGATCCTCAACTAGGGAGCGGCGCCCGCCGCGCACGAGACAGCACGACCGAACAGCACAGCCGATCGGACGACCCGGGGCCTGGCGAGGCCCCGGGTTCTTTTTTACCCCGACTCCACTCACGCGCTGCCTTCACACGTTGTGGAAGAGCCCGCTGAGCGGCCTCTCTTGCCTTCGGCCCCCGACAATCGAGTGGCAGGACGTACCTCTTTCCGCTATAATCCGTGTCCTGCGATTCAGGGGTTCGGGCACCGACGGGAGCGTCCATGGAGAGCTACGACCTCATCATCATCGGAGCGGGGCCGGCCGGCCTCACGGCGGGACTCTACGCCGGGAGGGCCAGGCTCAAGACGCTCGTTCTCGAGATGATGATGCCCGGCGGCTACGCGGCCACGACGGAGCTCATCGAGAACTACCCGGGCATCCGGTCGATCGGCGGCATGGACCTCGCCACGAAGCTCGTCGAGCACGCCCAGGACTTCGGCGCCAGGCTCGCGAGCACGGCGGCGTCGGGTCTCGAGAAGACCGACGGCGGCTTCAGGGTCGCCGCCGGGGAGGAGGCGTTCGAGGCCAAGGCGGTCATCGTCGCCACGGGCACGGGATACAAGAAGCTCGGGGTGCCGGGCGAGGAAGAGCTCCTGGGCCGCGGGGTGTCCTACTGCGCCACCTGCGACGGCCCCTTCTTCAAGGACGAGGAGATCATGGTCGTGGGTGGAGGAGACAGCGCGCTCCAGGAGGCGCTCTACCTCACGACGTTCGCGAAGAAGATCACCCTCGTCCACAGGCGCGACGAGTTCAGGGGCACGCCGATCCTCGGGGAGCGCGTCAGGGCGCACGAGAAGATCGAGTGTCTCTGCAGCCACGCCGTGGAGCGGATCAACGGGAC
>JALGVN010000320.1 GCA_025774645.1 bacterium | reverse complement strand
TCAGGCGCGCCGGGCGCAAGGAGCAGCCGGACAAGAGAGCGATTTTCGAGACGGCGGCGATCGCCGCGTATCACAGCAAGGCGGGGAAGTCGTCGAAGGTCTCCGTCTGCTACACGGAGAAGCGCCACGTAAGAAAACCGCGAGGCGCCAAACCTGGCCTCGCGGTCGTGAGTCGTGAAAAAGTCGTCATGGTCGAGCCGAAGCTCCCCGAGACGTAGCGCCGGCGGCGCCGCTGTCGATGGCGCCCCGCCGGTCCCTGCTAGGCAGATTCCTTCTCGTCAGGAACGAACCCGAGCGCGACGGAGTTGATGCAGTATCTGAGCCCCGTCGGCTCCGGGCCGTCGTCGAAGACGTGCCCCAGGTGTCCGCCGCAGCGCGCGCAGAGGACCTCGGTCCTCATGTCCCCGTCAGAGTCGTCCGGCGCGGTCTTGAGCGCGTCGTTCCGGGCGACCTCCCAGAAGCTCGGCCATCCCGTCCCGGACTCGTACTTCGTGTCGGAACAGAAGAGCTCGCTCCCACACCCCGCGCAGACGTAGACGCCCTTGTCGGTCAGGAGATAGTAGTCACCCGATCCGGCCAGCTCGGATCCCTTCTCACGGAGAACCTGATACTGCTCCGGCGTGAGAGTCGTCCGCCACTCCTCCTCCGTCTTCACGATCTTCCCGGACATCGTCTCCCCCCTGGGCCAGCTCGTACTCGATGCCGAAATCGGTGTCGTCGCGCGTCGCGGTGTCGACGTTCCCGACGTCGTTCACGTCCGCGCTCGCGTATTCGCTCTCGTCGTCCCCGCCGTCAAGAAGACCTGCCGGTACCGGGCAGGAGTACGTTCCTCAGCAGCCGGCGAGGAAGAAGCTCACGAGGAGCACCGAGAACAACAGCATTCTGACAGCCATGGCTTGCTCCCTTCGCGGCAACCCCCGTTGCGCAAGAGCCTCAAGCCACGTTCCTGCACCAATCGTGCCGGTTGTCAATATGTTGCAGAAGAGGCCCCGTTCCGCCCCTCTGGAGGCCCTTCCAGGTCCCCGGGAGCATCTGAGGCCCCGCTCAACCTCCCAATCTAGGCGTTCTCACCCGGCGGTTCAAGCCCTTCACCCACGTTCCCAGCGGGCGGTTCGGGTCTCCTCCCCACCCTCCGGTCGGCCTCGGCCGTCCACGCGTCGATGGCGCGGTCGAGCTCCTCGACGGTGAGCGTGCCCTCCGCGGACCCGGGGATCGGCGCTCCGCGCCCGACGAAGCAGCGCGTGAACGGGGCCGCGATCAGATACCTGTCCCACGTGCCGGGCGTCACGAACGCGTGCCTGGCGCTCGTGGCCACCGGTACGATCGGGAAGCCGAGGTTCTTCGCGAGGAGGAGGATGCCGGGCTTCGACTTCCGCTCCGGTCCGCGCGGCCCGTCGACCGCGAACGCGGGAGGGTGTCCGTCGTCGACCACCCGCTTGATGTTCGAGAGCACGCGCGCAGCATTCCGCTTCGTCGACCCGCGCACCGTCAGGAACCCGAGCCGCTCGACGGCGCGCGACTGCACCTCCCCCGCCCAGCTCAGCTCGAGGAGGACGACGATGCCCCAGTCGCGGTAGTTGGGCATCATGAGATAGTAGCGACCGTGCCAGAACGCGTAGATCACGCGATTGCGATCGAGGCACTCGGTGTCGGGGTGCGTGTACTCCGTGACGCGCAGCGTCTTCCAGTGCAGCACGATGAACGCGTGGATCGCGCGCGCGAGGAAGTCGATGAAGGCATCGGAGCGGGTGATCCGTCGCCTCATCGACTTGAGTCGCGAGCGGAAGCCCTCGCGCGGCGTGTCGTCGGAGTTCCCCATCGACTACTCCGTCATCTCCTTGATCCAATCGACCATCATCCCGAGGACGAGCGGCGACATGGTCTCATCGATCGACGCGTACTCGGTGGGGAGTCCGGTGAGCGCGGTCTGGAAGAGATGGTTCAGTCCGTCGAGCTTCCGGACGGTGTAGTCCTCCGCGCACCCGTCGTCGAGCGCGTCCTTGATGGCGTCGAGGTTCGCCTCGGCGGGAACCTGGAGATCTTTGTCGCCGATCACCGCGAGCACCGGACAGCACACCTCGCGGAGCGTCGGCCGAGGATCGTACGTCAGGAAGAACACGAACCAGGGCGTCATGACACGGTCGATCTGCTGCTCGATCTGCTCGTCGGTCGCGGTGGCGATCGCGATCTGCTGGGCTTCCGTCGCCTCCTCCGGCAGCTCCCGCAGTACGGAACGGAGCTTGTCCCGCTTGACGTCGTCGTCGTTGTCTTCCTTCAGAACGTCGAAGACGAGCCCCTGGATCGCTCGGCTGCCAACGACGTCCGCCTCGGCCGCGCCCGCCGCCCGCGCGATGAGCTCGGCCTGAGCGTAGAGGATCGCCTCGCCGGGAAGACCGCTCGCGGCGAGCATGACGAGGTACGCGACGTCGTCGTTTCGGGCGGCTACCATCGGTCCGATGATGCCGCCCTCGCTGTGCCCGATGAGACCGATCTTCGCGGGGTCGATCTCGTCGCGCGTCGCGAGATAGCGGAACCCGGCCTCGACGTCACGCGAGAGA